>JACDAL010000065.1 GCA_013695465.1 Actinomycetota bacterium
GCCGAGATCAACAGGATGCTGGTCGAGGCAGGAGTGGCGGTTCGAGCCCTGGTACCCGAGCGGCGAAGCCTCGAGGAGGTCTTCATGGCGCTGATCGAAGGTTCGGACCAGTAATTGTTCTATGTCGAGCTGTTCAAGGCGGCGCGACGGTGGAGGACGTGGCTCTTGGGCGCGGCGCTGGGCGGGATCCCGATCATCCTCGTGATCAGCCTGTTGCTGAGCCCGGGGGGCGGCTCATCGGGCGAGGACGGCCCTCCTTTCTATGAGCTCATCGTGCGCAATGGATTCTTCACCCCGCTGGCGGCGCTTGGCGCCCTGCAGGTGTTCCTCTTGCCCCTTGCCGCCGCCCTGTTGTCGGGGGACGCGGTCGCCGGGGAAGCGGCGACCGGCACCTTGCGCTATCTCCTGGTGCGGCCGGTCGGACGCCTGCGCCTGATCCTGTCCAAATACGCCGCCGCGGTAGTGCTCATCACCGTGCTGATCCTGTGGGTCACGATCGTTGGACTTGTGGCGGGAGGGGCCGCCTATGGCTGGGGGCCGATGCCGACGCTCTCGGGATCGACGCTGTCTCCCGGCACTGCACTGCTGCGAATCGGCGGTGCCGCCTGCTACATCGCCACAGGGATGAGCGCCCTGGCGGCGGTGGGAGTGTTCGCGTCGACGCTGTCCGACTCGGCTCCCGGGGCCTCGGTCGCCACGGTCGGGCTTGCGATCGTGAGCCAGATCCTCGAGTCCCTCAGCGCCCTCGCCCCCATCCACACCTTCCTGATCAGCGAGCGCTGGCTTGCGTTCGTAGATCTGTTTCGCGATCCCATCGTGTGGGGCGAGATGGCCGAGGGCCTCGTCGCCCACGCCCTCTACGCGGCGGTGTTCGTGGCGCTCGCAGGGGTGGTCCTTGCGCGCAAGGACGTCATGTCGTGAGTTCGTGGGCCGAGTGCTCGCAGGATGACCGTATTACAGCATCTGATGACCACTCGGCGAGCGACGCCACAGGTGGGTGTGACACAATCGGGACAGATGACAGAGGACAAGCGCCGCAACCAAGACGACGAATCGGGCGCCCCCGAGCGCTCCGAGCCGGATCAGGCTCCCGTCGATGGGCCCTCTCCCGGAGGCGAAGGCAAAGAGGACGAGGACGAACTCGGCTCCACCAGCCAGGACAAGCCCGGCGGCCACTGAGTTATCGATTTTCTCCACCGCTGCGCTCTCCCGTGGAAAAGGTCGCTAGAATCTGAACCATGAAGAAGCCGCGCCACACCCGGCTCACCCAGCCGCTCGTCCGAGACGCCGGAGAACTGCGCCCCGCATCGTGGGACGAGGCGCTCGAGCGCGCCGCGTCGGGGTTCCGCTCGGTCGTGGACGAACACGGCGGCAGCTCGTTCGGACTGTTCAGCTGCTCTAAGGCCACCAACGAGATGAACTTCGTGGCGCAGAAGTTTGCGCGCTCGGTCATCGGCAGCAACAACATAGATAGCTGCAACCGCACCTGACACGCTCCCAGCGTCGTCGGTCTGGCGGCAGTGTTCGGAGCGGGCGGAGGCACTAGCTCCTATCAGGAGATCGAGGACACCGACCTCATCATCCTGTGGGGCTCCAACGCTCGCGAGACGCACCCGATCTTTTTCCACCATGTCCTCAAGGGTGTGCACCAAGGCGCACGCCTGTATGCGATAGACCCCCGGCGTACGAGCACGTCGCAATGGGCGGACGGATGGCTCGGAGTGGATGTCGGCTCTGATATCGCTCTTGCCAACGGCATCGCTCGCGAGATCATAGCGGCCGGGCTCGAGAACCGCGCCTTCATCGACCACGCCACGGAAAACTTCGAAGAGTACGCGCGCATGGTCGAGCCTTACACCCTTGAGATGACCGCGCGTTGCACCGGAGTCCCGGCCCCCGCTATCAGAGAGCTGGCACATGCATATGCGCGCGCAGACCGCGCCCAGATCTGCTGGACCCTCGGAATCACCGAGCACCACAACGCCGCCGACAACGTGTTCGCGCTCATCAACCTGGCGCTGTTGTGCGGGCACGTCGGCCGCTACGGCTCCGGCGTCAACCCCTTGCGGGGACAGAACAATGTCCAGGGCGGCGGAGACATGGGCGCGATCCCGAACAAGCTCCCGGGCTTCAAGAACGTCGAGGACGACGCCGAGCGCGCTCGCTTCGAGTCGGTCTGGAGTTGCACGATCCCGCCTCAGAACGGCTGGCACCTATCTCAGATGTTCGAAGCGATGGAGCGGGGCGATCTGCGGACGCTGTATGTGATCGGAGAGAACCCCGCCGACTCCGAGGCCGACGCGCCGCACGCTCGCAAGCTCCTCGAAGGCCTCGACCATCTCGTAGTGCAGGACATCTTCCTAACCAACACCGCACGCATGGCCGACGTGGTGTTCCCGGCCGCCGCCGACTGGTGCGAGTACGAGGGCACCGTTACCAACAGCGAGCGCCGGGTCCAGCGGGTGCGCAAAGCGCTCGAGCCTCCCGGCGAAGCGCGCCCCGACCTCGAGATCATTTGGGAGCTGGCCAGGAGGCTCGGCAACGATTGGGGGGAACCGGGGGCCGAGAGGGCCTGGGACGAGCTCCGCTCGCTGTCGGCCATGCACACCGGCATGAGCTACGAGCGTCTCGACGCCATGGGCGGGATCCAATGGCCCTGCCCCGACGAAAATCATCCGGGCAGCCCGTTCCTGCATGGACGTCTGTGGGAAGAACCGCGCGGCGGCCCTCCTGCGCCGTTCACGCCGGTGGAGTTCGTGGCGCCGCTCGACGAGCTGAACGCCGAGTTCCCGATCCGCTTGACCACGGGCAGACGCCTCGACTCCTACAACACCGGCGTGCAAACCGGCGGCTACAGCTCCCCCATGCGCAAGAAAGAGTCACTGTTCCTGTGCCCCGAGGACGCGGAGCGCCTCGGGTTCGCAGAGGGCGAGCGCGTGCAGGTGAGCTCGCGACGCGGCTCCATCGAGGCGCCGGTTGCTATCGAATCGTCGCTGCGACCCGGCCTCGCCTTCATGACGGTCCACTCCGCGGGCGAGGTTGACACGAACGTCCTGACCTCCGACGCGTGGGACAAGAAGTCGGGCACCGCCGACTTCAAGGCGACCGCGATTCGGGTGGAGCGCATAGCAGCGGAGAGGGGCGCCCGCCACGAGGTTGCGGCTGCGGGCACCTCTCACTAAGTGGACCTCCGGCTTCGCGGGTCCGATCCCACGCCGGCAGAACGCGCGACAGTCGATTTGTTCCTTCTCTCCTCCGGGGTGTCGGAGCAAGCAAACGGCAGGGCTGCGAACACCGGTCACGAGGCGCGCGCTCACCGTCATCTCCTGCTTCCCGCCCTCCACTCGCTCCAGGACGAGATCGGCTGGATCTCCGAAGGGGCTCTGTCCTACGTGTGCGAGCGTCTCACGGTGCCGCCGGCGGATGCGTACGGGGTGGCGAGCTTCTACGCGCTGTTCTCGCTGCGGCCGCGCCCCCCGTTGGTCGCGCACGTGTGCGACGACATCGTGTGCATGAAAAAGGGGGCGGAAGACATCATCGCCACCCTGCAGGACAAACTCGGCCCCGAGTCCTCGGAGGAGGGTGCGGCCACATGGCTTCGGAGCCCTTGCCTGGGTCAATGCGAGCGCGCTCCCGCGCTGTTGTGGCAGCGTGCCGGGAGCGACGATCGCAGCCATGCCCCGGCGTCGTCCGAGGCCGTTGGGCGCCTCCTGGCAGACGGCCTCTTCGATGCACCCGAGCGCGGTACGGCTCCACAAACCGAAACCCCGCGCGATCCCAGGCTCAGGCTTCTCCGGCGCATCGGCTTGGTCGATCCGACAGACCTCGATGACTATCGGGGACATGGCGGCTACTCGGCCCTGCGCCGCGCCGTCCGCCTGGGCCCCGAAGGAATCGCGCGCGAGCTCGCCGACAGCAAGCTCATGGGCCGTGGCGGAGCGGCGTTTCCCATCGGCGCCAAATGGGATGCCGTGGCCAAGGCGCCGGTGCGACCTCACTACGTCATCTGTAACGCGGACGAGTCCGAGCCCGGCACCTTCAAAGACCGCATCCTCATGGAGGAGGATCCCTTCGCGCTGATCGAGGCGGTCACGATCGCGGGCTACGCGACCGGGGCCGAGCGCGGCTACATCTACATAAGAGGCGAGTACCCCCTTGCGACCCACAGACTCGAGGATGCCATCGCCCAAGCTCGCGCCCGGGGCATGTTGGGCGGCAACGTCATGGGTGAGGACTTCGTCTTCGACATCGAGCTGCGACGAGGCGCCGGCGCCTACATCTGCGGCGAGGAAACCGCGCTCATGAACTCTATCGAGGGCTTCCGGGGCGAGCCGCGCAACAAGCCGCCGTTTCCCACGCAGGTGGGACTCTTCGGAAAGCCCACCGCGATCAACAACGTAGAGACCTTATTCAATGTGCTGGAGGTGCTGGCCGAGGGCGGGCCCGCCTTCGCCGGGATCGGGACCAAGGACTCCACCGGCACCAAGCTGTTCTGCCTGACCGGCGCCATAGCCAAGCCCGGCCTCTACGAGCTGGAGTTCGGCGCCACGCTGCGCGAGCTGTTGGATCTCGCCGGCGGCGTTACCGAGGGGGCTACGATTCAGGCGATCCTGCTGGGCGGGGCGGCGGGCACCTTCATCGATACTTCCGATCTCGATCTACCGCTGACGTTCGAGGCCACCCGCGCGGCGAGCGCGTCGCTCGGCTCGGGCGTCGTTCACATCCTCGACGAGAGTTCCGACATCTCCGCGGTGTTGTTGCGGATCGCCGCGTTCATGCGCGACGAGTCCTGCGGCCAGTGCGTCCCCTGCCGAGTGGGCACCGTACGCCAGGAGGAAGCGCTGCAGCGTATCGTGGCAGGCCGCAAGAACGCCTCGGGCCAGGACGACGTCGCCCTGCTCGCAGATCTGGTGAGAGTCATGAGCGACGCGTCCATCTGCGGGCTCGGCTTCACCGCGGGCGTAGCCGTCAAGTCGGCGCTAGAGAGGGGACTGTTGACGCCACAGGGGAGCAATTCATGAGTCGCGCTGCGCGTTTCAAGCTCGGAGTAATCAAGCGCACGGTCGAGCTCACCATCGATGGCGTTGCGGTCGAGGTACCGGAAGGCGCGACCATCCTCGATGCCTGCAACAAGCTTGGCATCGTCACTCCGACCTTGTGTTACCTCTCGACCCTCACGCCGGTTAACGCCTGCCGCGTGTGCGTGGTCGAGGTCGAGAAGGCGCGCGTGCTGGCGCCGGCGTGCTCGCGCAAGGTCGAGCCGGGCATGGTGGTGCACACCGACTCGGAGCGAGTGCGCCACAGCCGCAGAATGGTATTCGAGCTGTTGTCCTCCTCGGTCGACATGTCGTTGGTTTCCGGCGAGGTGAAGGGTTGGATCGATAGCTACGGGAGCGACGCAGCCCGCTACGGCCCGCCCGCACCGCCTGCCAAAGTGGGGGAGCGCGACGCCCGTCACGCCGGACATCATCACGCCGTCGACGGCAGCGTCGCGGAGACGGTGGCGCAGCCGGTCAAGATCGACAACGACCTTTACGTGCGCGACTACTCGCGTTGCATCCTCTGCTACAAATGCGTCGAGGCCTGCGGTGAGGACGCACAGAACACGTTTGCGATTGCGGTCGCGGGGCGCGGCTTCGACGCTCGCATCGCCACCGAGTTCGATGCCCCGTTGACCGATTCGGCGTGCGTCTATTGCGGCAACTGCATCGGGGTCTGCCCGACGGGGGCGCTCATGCCCAAGAGCGAGTACGACCTCAGGCAGCAGGGCCGCTGGGACGAGGCGCGCCAGACGGTGACACAGACGGTGTGCTCGTTCTGTGGGGTCGGCTGCAACCTCGACCTCACGGTGCAGGACAACGCCATAGTACGGGTCGACTCACCGCTCGAGCACTCAGTCACCCACGGTCACCTGTGCATCAAGGGGCGCTTCGGCTTCCAGCATGTGCAGAACCTGCCCGACTAGAGCTGCCGCTGCGTGCCGGCGGCATCTCGGTCGAGGCGGTTCGCATGTTTCAGGGCGGGGCCCGTTTGGCGGTTCGCGGCTTCAGCCTGCCCGCCTTGCGGTCCCGTTCGGTCTTGGCCCTGTGACACGAATAGCAGCGAGGCTTGAGATTGGTGGTCGACGCAGGGCCGCCCCTGATGTGGGGGTCTAAGTGATCATTCTCGGGCCTGAAGCGGTTGCCGCAGTCGACGCATCTGATCCCGTCGAAGTCGGGCGGCTCTCCCAGCTCTAGGGCGAGGCGGACCTCGATGGGGGTGTTGCGAGTCCAGCGACAAATGTTGCGTAGGTCCTTGCCGTCGTAGAAGACACCGTTCAGGAATGCATCCGAGGCGATCTCCTTCGCCACCCGAGGTGAGACCGGACCGAGTCCGGGGATCTTGCAGGACTCGCCCTCCTGCACATGGGTCCAGCCTCTCTTGGCCACCTCGTGGCTCACCAGGATCACCAGCTCGGGCCGCTTCGCCCGGCCTCTTCCCGATCCCGAAAGCATTAAGGCGTAGGCGTCGGCGAGGTGGCATTCGAAGGGCTCCTTTCTGCCCTCGGCCTTGGCCCTGCGGTCGAGCCGCTGCGCTTCGGCTTCGGCCCGGACCGCGATGGGGGCACCGAGGTGCGGCTCGAGCTCCATATGGATGTGCACCATCCCGAGTTCGTTGGAGTGGCTGCGTGCCTTTCTCGCCCGGTGCTGGCGACCGGCGAGGTCACGGTGCTGCTCCGCCTCGAGCTTTACCTTACGTGCCTTCTCCCTGAGCACATGAAAGGGCGGCTCTTGGGCCACGGCCACCAGCTCGCTTGCGGCACCGGGAGCCGACTCTTCGGCCGCTGCGATCTCTGATGCTTGATCGAGCGAAATATCTCCATGCTGGAGGGCAGAGCTCAGATCCTCAGATGAGGCCATCACCTTCGCGGTCGCCACCACGTTCTTCGCCTTGGCCACCGAAGAGCCGGTGAGCCGCGCCAGTTCAGCAGAGTCATCGAGCTTGCGAGACAGGGCAGCAATCCCGAAGGAGACGAGTTTTTCCGCACGTGCGTAAGCGGACAACAGCTCGCGCGCCCGCTCGGCCGTCACAAGCTCCGGTTGGAGGTTTGCGTTCTCCTTCTCTAGGCCCTCGATCGCTTCCAAGATGCCTGTTCCCATACACCTCAGCATGGCAGGGGGGTACGACACTCATGGGGTCAAATGTGTCAACGCGAGAAGTTACTTCAACTACTTTTCTCCATCCATCCGCTGCATCTTCGAGAGGATGACCCGCGTCCCTACACTCCTCAGCCGCTCGGTCGCAGGCAGGCCACTCCGAGCGCGTTCTATGGGGCCCAGAGTGATAGAAGGTCACCAAGAGATGCGCAAAACACGGATGCCCGACTGAACCCCGAGTTCGCGTTTTGAGCGCATCTCGATACCGTTTTCGGTACTCTGACACCCCTAAAACGCAAGTGCGGAGGCGAAGGCCTCCTCGCGGACCGCTACCGCAGTGTCGGAATTGTCGCTGAAGACTCCGTCGACGCCGAGTCGGTAGAACAATCTGTACTCGGCGGCACCGTCGCCGTACGCCTGCAGGAAGAAGGGACTCTCAGGGTCACCGCGCTGGAAGTCGGCCGGCAGAAAGAAGTTCTCGTTGCGGAAAGTGAAGGCGTGGACCACGAGTTCTGATTTGTGAGCGCGTCGTACCAGAGAGGTCGGCTTCGTCAGGCGGTTCTGTTCATCTCTCGGCACGATCAGGTTCTTGTTCGGCCCGATCCCATCGGCGTAGCCGGCGATCTCAGCCAGTCCCTTTCGGGTAATCAAGTCGGCGTAAGTGCGGGGATCTCCCGCGTCGACGAAGTCATACGGCGCGCCATCTTCGTCGACGAGTTGCACGAGCCTTACCCGTGTCATGCCGTCGAGGTCGATGAGATTGCTAACCTCGAAGGACTGGATGTAGACGGGCGCCCGCTTGCCCCGATACCCGTTTGCTTTGAGCGCGGACACCAATGGCTCCTCCAAGGAGAGGCCGATGCCATCGAAGTAGGTCGGATGCTTGGTCTCGGGATAGATTCCCACCCCTCTTCGCTTGGCAAGCTCAATGACCTCCTTGAGGGTAGGAATCTCGTAGAGGCCGTTGAAGGCCGTGTTCTGTGGGCGGATGTCGGGAATGCGCTCCTCGGCGCGCAGCGTCTTGAGCTCCTTGAGTGTGAAGTCCTCAGTGAACCAGCCCGTTATGGAATCGCCATCCACAACTTTGGTCGTCATCCGATCGGCAAACTCTGGATGCAGTTCGACATCGGTCGTTTCCGAGATCTCATTTTCGTGCCTTGCGACCAGGATGTGATCTTTGGTCGAGACCAAGTCTGGCTCTATGAAGTCCGCCCCGAGATCAATCGCGAGCTCGTAGGAGGCGAGGGTGTGCTCGGGTCGATACCCGCTTGCGCCGCGATGTCCTATGACGATCGGTAGCCTCTGTTTGTGTCCCGTCGCGCTGCGTGCAACGGGGGAGCGCCCGAGGTCGGCTGCGAGAATTAAGACCAACATGCACAGGGCTATCAGCCCCGAACGCTGCCTTGGCGATGACTCCATTTCAGCACCCCTCTCGATTTTGGTGCTACCACCGTCGACCGCATCCAGAGCCCAAGATCAATGCTGAGTAGCGACCGACAGAACGCCCAAGCTAACATGACCAGGAACGGCCACGTCGGTTGCTCCGGCCTTGTCTGGCGTCCCATGACGGAACGTCCGACACGGTCGCGGGCCGGCATCTTCTGTTTCCGTGGCCGCGCTTGCTCTGGTAACTACTGTACTTGAGGCTTTCAGATCAGATTCCGTTCAGTACACCGCGGACTCCTCGAGTCCTGTCGCGGTTAGGCTCGGCGGCGGCCGTAGCCCCCCACTATCGCGGCCCCCAGCCCGGCCGCCTCCGCCTGGAATACCTGGCCTCCCGTCAGCCGCGCCAGCCGGTCCATGAAACGGACCAGGCCCGGCGTCTCCTCGAGCATGAACACATTGATCTTTATCTGCGAGCGCGCCAGGCGCGCTGCCTCGCGCAGAGTCCTCTCGATCGTCACCGGCACCGGGGGCCAGTTGAACAATGCACTGCCATCCGGGTCTAGATGCGCGGTCGGTTCCCCGTCTGTGACCATGATTACTTGTTTGACCGCACTGCGGTCGTTGGACAATAGACGATGTGCGAGCAGAAAGGCGTGCTGCATGTTGGTGCCGTGCACGTTCTCCCACCCCGCGGTGGCAAGCGTCTGGGGAGTTAGCGTGCGGGCGTAGTCGGAGAAACCGACTAGATGCAGCGTGTCGTCGGGATACTTGCCCTCGATCAGCGCGTGAAGCGCAAGCGCCGTCTTCTTGGCCGGAACCCAGTGTCCGTTGAGCGGCATCGAGAACGAGAGGTCGAGCAGCAGCGCGGTCGAGGTGCGCGGCCGCGACTCGGTCTCCTTGACCTCGAAGTCATCCGGCGACAGCGTCAGTGCGCGCCCCGGCCCCAGCCGCACCACCGCGTTGTAGACGGTGCGCTCAACCGAGATCTGATCGTCGTCGCCGAACAGCCACGGTCTCATCTGCCCGGTGGGCTCGGCCTGACCGCCCGAGGCGCGATGCGTCGGCTCGGAGCGAATGCGGCTCAGCAGCTTGGTGAGCGAGCGTTCCCCCAGCAAACGTGCGCCGCGCGCGGTGAGCTCGAGCCTGTTGCCGGATCGCTGGAGCACACCTGCTTCCTCAAGCGCCTTCTCGATCGCACGCAGCCGGCCGAGATCGCGCACCGCATCATCTCCTAGCGCCTCCGCAAGCTTTTCTTCATCGATGTCGTCGAGGCTGGCACCGGGGTAGTCACCCGCCAGAGATTGCTCGAGGTCCTCGTACTCGCCGAGTCGCTCGATGGCATCGACGGCCTCGGACATCGGCATCTCGCCCTCACCCCATCCCGGGGCCTCCTGGTTCCACGGCAGATCGGGCATGTGCTCCTGCAGCGAGCGCGTTAACTGGTCCACCTGGAAGGCGAGGTCGAGATCGCCCATGATCTGTTCGGCGAGAGCGGCGAGCTCCGAGCGTTGCCGCTCCGACAGACTAGCGAGCAGCCGGCTCATGGCGGCCATGCGCTGTGCCAAGCTCTCGAGCAACTCGTCGAGAGTCTTCGGGTGGTCCGGGAACATGTCGCCATAGCGCTCCATGAAGCCCTCGAAGTCGTAATCGTCCCCCCGGTCGCGAGCCGCGATCATGGTGTTGAGATCCGAAAGCATGTCCTTGAACCGCTCGATGTCTTCTGGGGAGAGGTCGCGCATGCCGCCGGCGAGGCGGCCGAAGTAGGAGTTGAGGACCTCCTTCTTTAGCCCGTCGAGCAACTCTTGGAAGCGCTGCTGTGCCTCGGCGGAAGCGAAGTCATAGCCCATGAGCTCCTTCAGAGCTGCGGCCGGAGCGCGCGGCAGCGCGTCGAGGATCGCCTCCGCAACACGTGCATCGTCCTCGAGACGCCGCGCCAGCTCCTGTCGTTCGAGCATCAGCACTTCGTCGAGCTTCTGGCGCACTTCCTCGAAGGGACCCGACAGATTGAGCTCCTCAGCGGCGCGTCGGCGCTTGTCCAAGAGCATGCGGCGAAGCTCGTCGAGTCCCCGTGCCCTCCCCGAGATGCCGCTGTGGCGCAGGTTGTCGAGCGCTCCTTCGGTTCCGAACCCCTCGAGGAGATCGTCTGAGAGCTCGTCCAGGGCCTCTGAGACGTCGATGTCTTCGTCAAAGGGAGTTTGCGAGTCGTCCCAGCGCGAGAAGCGTGCGTTCATCACCTGCTCTCGAAGCGCCAGGCGGTGGGCGAGTCCGTGGGGCTCTTGTTGAGCCGCTTGGTGAGATGGAGGCCCTCGAGGCAGAACTCGAGTGCTGCCGCCGCCGCGGAGGGACTCTCGGACGACAACCCCAAGCAGGAGGCGAGCCGCTCGAGCTTCATCCCTTTGCCCCCTCCTATCTGGGCCAGCAGCTCCACCGGGCTCGTGAGATCGGACGTCTCGATCTCGAGGCCCTGATCGAAGCGGTCGAGCAGGGGGGAGAGGTCCTCTCCGGAGAGGCGGGCTCGAAAGACATCGAGCAGCGCTCGCTTGAATGCTCTCTCCAGGATCTGAGACTCGCGTCCCTCCTCGAGCGCGTCGAACTCGACCCTGCCGATGGACGCCGGCAGAACCGTCCACAAGTCGACAACGCGCGCCACGGCCTCGGGCTCTCCCTTCCGGGCCGCCCGCCGGATGGCCGAGGCCGCCACGGTCTCCAGAGCCCCTATCGAGAAGCGGACCGAGAC
>JACDAL010000066.1 GCA_013695465.1 Actinomycetota bacterium
GGAGAAGACGTATCGAAAGCGAACTGAGCAAGTCGGCGGGGGATCATGAAGTGATCCTCCATGGCGGCCCGAATCGCGACGATGGCTCGCTCGGGGGAGGCGTCGCTAACCACATAGCCGTGGAAGCCTGCCCGCGCGGCCGCCGCGGCGGCGCGCAAATCATCACCGCCGTCCAAGAGCACGAATTTGCTGCCAGGAGAACGATCGGCCACCGCCTTGCCCATTCGAACGGTGCGGCCGTGGTCGCCTTGTAGTTCAACCAGAATTAAGGGTGGGGCGGCCGATGAGGCGACGTCCAGCGCCGCCGACTCCGAGGTCGCCAGGTGAGGCCGGGCTCCAAGCTCTGTCAGGGCGGCGCGAATTGGGTGGGGCATCCGCCGTCCGATGACGAGAGCGACCTGCCCTTCGAGCGGTGTCTGCAAGGCCAGGGAAACGACGGCAAGGGCGGGCTGCGCATTCAGGAGGGTGGCCGAATCAGCTGCGCCGGCCACCGCGGTGCTCGTCATTGCTGCAACCCCAAGGTTTGATCTGACAAGGATTCCCTGCTAATTTCTACCATACGGTCTCTACTCTCTAATAGCAACTCTTGTCGACGGTCACACACACGACCATGCAATTCGACACCAGGGTGTCATTTGGATCGGTTTGGGAGGCAACTCCGCCCGGATTCAAAGATGGTCTCGCAGCTCTCCTTGTATCGATCCTACGATCGGTTCGGGGCTGGACCCGGATATCGGGACGACGGCCGAGCAGAGCCGGCCCGGCTGCTCGGCGACCGGCGGTCAGTCCGCCAGGTTTGCCAAGAACAGCCCGTGCGACAGGTCTACAACGAACTGCGTCGGTCGAAAGGTGGCGTGCGGGACCGGGTTGAAGGGGGGCCAAGCCGCCCACATAGGATTTTCCTGTGAGGGTGCCAAACAGGACCGTGAGAGCCTCTTGGTAAGAATCCTGGCCGTTGCCGACGAAGTGGACGAGGCTCTCTACTACGAGCGGGTACGGCGGCTCCAGCCCGACCTGGTCGTGGCCTGTGGCGACCTGCCCTTCGACTATCTCGAGTATCTCGTGACGATGCTCAACGTCCCCTTGCTGTTCGTCCCCGGCAATCACGACCCGGACCTCAGGGCCAAACCCGAGACCCTGGGCGCGGAGGATTTCACCAGGCCCTTCCTGCTCGGCTCGCTGCGCCGAGAGCGGGCCGGGCCTCTCGGGTGCGTGAACATCGACGGCAGGGTGGTCGACGCCGCGGGCCTGCGGGTGGCCGGGCTGGGCGGCTCGATCCGTTACCGGCAAGGGCCGAATCAGTACAGCCAGCGCCAGATGGGCGCTCGGGCCGTGGCCCTGGAGCTACGCATCCGACGCAAGGGCCTGTGGGACCGGCGCCCGGTGGACATCCTCGCTACTCACTCGGCCCCCCTGGGCGTCGGCGACGGAGATGATTCCACTCACCGCGGCTTTTCGAGCTTCCTCCGTCTCACCGCCCGTGTGCGACCGAAGCTGCTATTGCACGGGCACGTCCACCCCTACGGGCGCCTGACGCAGCGCCGGCAGATTGGGGGCACCACCGTGGTGAACGTCGTGGGCCGGCACATGCTGGACATCTAGGTGCTGGACAGGAAGGGAGAATGCAGCAATGCCCTGGGACCCGCTACCCTCGACATTCGACAAAGCTCGCCGGCGTGAGGCCTACCGTCGATTTGGTCGCGCCGTCGCCGGTCGCCCCCCCTCTCCGTTGCTCGTCTTCGAGGAGGTAAAGGAGCGGCTCCGTTTTTTCGAACAGACCTACGTGGGTATTCGGGCCATCCCAGTGGCAGCTATCGTGGGAAGCTCCGGGCGAAGCCGCGATTTCGACAAGAACTTCCTGCCGTTGCGGCCCGATCTCAGGGAGCGTTGGACGGCCATCGAAAGGGCCTTTCCCGAGGGTGGGTTCCCCCCAATCGTCGTATACCAGGTCGCCGGCTCCTATTTTGTGGTCGACGGGCATCATCGCGTTGCGATCGCAAAGCTGCGCAAGCAGGAATTTATCGACGCAGAGATAACCGAGTTGCGGACCCGCTACGAGCTGCCCGAAGGCGCGGACATCGGCGAAATCATTTTTCGGGAACAGCAGCATCTGTTAATGCACGAGGGGGGGTTGGACCGGTCCCGGCCCGACGCGGTCATCGAGTTCTCGCAGGCGCACCGCTACGTCGAGCTGCTCGAGCTCATCCGGCTGCACGGCTTCCACATCATGACCGAGCGCGCCGAGCTGCTCTCCATCGAGGAGATCTCGGGCGACTGGTACGACCACGTCTTTCTCCCGGCCATCGAGCAGATCCGCGAGGAAGGGCTTGCAGGCTTGTTCCCGGGGGAGACCGACGCCGATCTCTTCCTCCGGATCTGGCAACGCCGGCGCACCCTGTTTCCGGAGCGAGGGGCGCTGAGCCTGGAGGACACCGTCCGGACGGTCGGCGCCGAAACCGGCCCTCGGCGGCGAAGCCGCGGTAAGTGAAAACCGTCGTAGCGCGCCATCAACACGGCAGGGGCGGATGAGAAAGCGGCAAAAACGCCGGTTGACCCCCGTCGGCCGGGCTCGGTTCCGACCAAAGCGAGCGTTTGAGGTGAGGAAATTGGGGTAGGTGTTGCTCCATGAACGCACCGTGGTGGATCTGGGTGCTGGTCGCGATCATTTTGATCGTCGTCATCTTGCAGATGACCTAAGGGACCTATACCCGGAACAGACAACTGAATACGGGGGCGCGACAGAGCCTCGTTTCGACGAGGCTTCTGTCGCGTTCGGGCACAGGTCGCGTTCGGGCACAGAATGTGTGGTGATGCCCAGGCACATCTAGCTCAGGAGAAGTAGGGCGAGGGCCTGTCTGGATCGATCTCGTAGCGCTTGATCGCTTCAGAGACCTCCTCGGGCTTGGCATCCCCCGACTGCGCCAGCGCTGAGAGGACCGCCACCACGATGTGCTCGGCGTCGATCTCGAAATGGCGTCGCAGCTGCTCGCGGCTGTCGGAGCGGCCGAAGCCGTCGGTACCAAGAGCGACGAAGCGGCTCGGCACCCAACGGGCGATCTGGTCGGGGGTCGCCTTGATCGAGTCGCTGGTCGCGATCACCGGCCCTTCCTTCGACTCCAGCGCGCTGGTCACGTACGGTTGCCGCGCCGCCTCCTCGGGGTGCAGGCGATTCCAGCGCTCGGTCTCCAGAGCCTCGACCCGGAGCTGTTGATAGGACGTTGCGCTCCAGACATCGGCTGCAACATCGTGATGCTCCGCCAGGAGCTCCTGAGCCCTGAGCACCTGAGTCATGATCGACCCGGAGCCGAACAGCTGGGCCCGCCGTCGCCGCTCCTCGGTCGCCTGCCCGTAGAGATACAAACCCTTGAGGATTCCCTCCTCACAATCCTCCGGCATCGGCGGCTGGGAGTAAGGCTCGTTGTAGATCGTGAGGTAGTAGAAGACGTCCTCGCCCTCGTCGATCATACGCGTGAGGCCGCTCTTGACGATCGTTGCAAGCTCGAATGCAAAGGCCGGGTCGTAGGAGAGGCAGGCGGGGTTGGTGCTGGACATCAACAGCGAGTGCCCGTCCTGGTGCTGCAACCCCTCCCCGTTGAGCGTCGTGCGTCCGTAGGTGGCGCCGAGCAGGAAGCCCCGGCCCCTCTGATCGCCCAGAGACCAGATGAAGTCGCCGATGCGCTGAAAGCCGAACATCGAATAGAACGCGAAGAACGGCACCATCGGCACTCCGTGGGTTGCATAGGAGGTGCCCGCAGCAGTAAAGGTGCCCATGGCCCCGGCCTCGCTGATGCCCTCCTCCATGATCTGGCCCGTCTGGGACTCTCTGTAGGCGAGGAGGTGCTCGGCATCCACGGGGTCGTAGAGCTGCCCCCTGGCGGCATAGATCTTGAACTGCGGGAACAGCGACTCCATCCCGAAGGTGCGGGCCTCGTCGGGAATGATCGGGACCACGTGCCGCCCGAACTTCTTGTCCCTCATCAGCTGGCGAATGATTCGCACCATCGCCATCGTGGTGGCCACGGGCTGCTTCGAGCCCTTGGCGAACTCGTCGTAGAGCTTGGCTTCGGGGACCCGGATGGAGTGGGCCTCGACCCGGCGCTGTGGAATAACGCCTCCGAGTTCACGGCGCCGTTCCAGCAAGTACTGGACCTCTTTGGAGTCCTCGCCCGGATGGTAGTAGGTGGGCGTGCCCGCCTTGATGTGCTTGTCTGCGATTGGCAACTCGAGACGATCGCGGAATTTGAGCAGTTCCTCCTCGGACAGCTTCTTGGCCTGATGGGTGACGTTGCGGCCCTCGATCGCCCCTCCGAGAGTCCATCCCTTGACGGTCTTAGCCAGGATGACCGTGGGTGCGCCCCTCATCTCGGCCGCCATCGCATAGGCCGCGTAGACCTTGCGGTAGTCGTGGCCGCCACGCCTCAGGCGCTTGAGGTCGTCGTCGGAGAGATGCTCGACCATCTTCTTGAGCCGCGGGTCGGAGCCAAAGAAGTCCCGGCGGATGTAGTCACCGGACTCGACTACGTACTTCTGGAACTGACCGTCGACCGTGGTGTTCATCTTGTTGACGAGGAGGCCGTCGGTGTCCTCGGCGAGCAGATCGTCCCACTCCCTCGCCCACACGACCTTGATCACATTCCAGCCGGCCCCCCGAAACGTGGACTCGAGCTCCTGGATGATCTTGCCGTTGCCCCGCACCGGCCCATCGAGCCGCTGCAGGTTGCAATTCACCACGAAGATGAGGTTGTCGAGGCCTTCCCGGGCCGCGATGGAGAGGGCGGCCATCGACTCTGGCTCGTCCATCTCCCCATCGCCCACGAAGGCCCACACCCGTTGCCGGGAGGTGTCCTTGATGTCTCTGTGCTGCAGGTAGCGGTTGAAACGAGCCTGGTAGATCGCGTTGAGCGGAGACAGGCCCATCGAGACCGTGGGGAACTGCCAGTACTCGGGCATCAGGCGCGGGTGGGGATAGGACGACAGCCCTCCGCCGAACGCCTCACGCCGGAAGTTGTCGAGACGAGCCTCGTCGAGGCGCCCCTCGAGAAAGGAGCGGGCATAGACGCCGGGGGCCGCGTGCCCCTGGAGGTAGACCTGGTCCCCGCCGCCCTCCGCGTCGGGGCCGTTGAAGAAGTGGTTGAAGCCGACCTCGTAGAGGGAGGCGGCGGAAGCATAGGTAGAGATGTGCCCCCCGATGCCGTCGTACTTCTTGTTGGCGCGCATGACCATGGCGGCTGCGTTCCAGCGGATGATGCGCCGGATCGAGAGCTCGATCTCCTCATCGCCGGGGAAGGGTGGCTCCTGCTCGGCCGTGATCGTGTTGATGTAGTCGGTCGAGACCATGGCCGGCAGCCCGATCTGGCGGCTGCGGGCATGCGTCATTACCTGGTGCATTAGGTAACGGGCGCGGGCTGGAGAAGCGTCGATGAGCTGATCGAGCGACTCGATCCACTCGTTGGTCTCGTCCGGATCGATGTCGGGAAGCTGGTTCATATAGGAGTCGAACATCGTGGTCTCCCCTCTAGTCGGGGTGCGCCTGAGTGAATTGCGTCGCCATCAGAGTAAACCTGCTGGGGGGCCAAGGAATCGGGTCGACCCGCTCCGGGGTCGATTCGCGCGTGGCGCGCGCCAGAGTCAGGATTTCGTCGTACCTACAGGCGCGTTTCGCGCGTTTCCGCTGTCTCGGGGGGCGGGGTGCGGGGGCTCGGGTGACGGGGCTGGTTGGCAGGAGGGGCACGAATCGGTGACCCGATCCTCGCCGTGGCTCATCTGGAAGTCGCGGGTATCCTGGTGCCGCAGCGCAGACAGGGCAAGCCGCAGTGCCCGTAGACCCAGTGGGTGCGGCCCCGGCGGAGTCACCGGTGGTGAGGGGGCCGGCGCGAGCGATTGATGATGATGAGCCGGTGCCCGGCGCCATCACCCGGCGCAAATCGGGCACTGCCCCCACCTCTTGCCACGGGCTGAGTCCGGACAGAAAGCAGATCTCGCACTGTAGACGTTGCCCACCCGGCGATCACCTGTTGATCGAGAAGAGCCTCGCCCACCGCTCGCTCGGGGTCCGAGGCCAGACGGGCGGCGGCTGCGGCCTCGTCCCAGCCCTCGGCGATGGGCTGGAGCCCCGAGGGAACCGAGCTGGGCGCCTCGACCTGAATGACGAGGTCGACCAAGGCCATGTCGATTCCCAGCTCCAGAGAGCTCGTTGCCACAAACCGCTCGCAGCCGGCCGCTCTTCAAGTCTTCCTCGATCAACTTTCGTCGCTCCTTGGAAACCAAGCCATGGTGGGCGCGCGCCTGCTCCTCATAGAGAGCTCGTCAAACGGCCGCAGAGCCGTTCCGTCAGGCGGCGGGAGTTGACTAACACGATCGTGCACTTGTGCTCGGAGATGAGCTCGACCAAGTAAAATCATGCCGTAGCCTGCGGCGATGACGCGCCTTGTCAGACCGATTTCTTGCATGGCGCTACTGGTCATGGTGGGGGCGTCCGCCTGTGTGCCTCAAGCGCCCAGCGTGCAGGGGCGGGCCGTGAACCAGCTCTACGGGATCTTTGCGGTGATTGCATCGATCATCTTCGTCGTAACCGCGGCGTTGATTGCACTCAGCATGCTTCGCTACCGCGCCAAGCCTTCGGACGATGCGCTGCCGGCCCAGTTCGAAGGCAACGTGAAGCTCGAGCTGATCTGGTTTGCAATCCCCACAGTCATCGTGGTGGTGCTTTTTATTCTTACGCTGCAGAAGCTCGATGTCGTGACCGAGCGCGCACCTGATCCCGAGAGCATCATCGAAGTCGATGCTTACCAGTGGGGCTGGAGCTTCACCTATCGGGGAGAGGGTGTGAACATCTCCGGCGGGCCTCACAACGATCCGGAGTTAGTGGTCCCTATCGATCGGGCGGTGGCGTTTGAGATCTCGGCGGAGGATGTGCAGCATTCCTTCTACCTGCCCCGTCTGCTAATCAAGCGCGATGCCATTCCCGGTCGCACCAATAGGGTCGATGTCGAGATCGACGAACCCGGCCGTTACATCGGCAAGTGCGCTGAGTTCTGCGGCCTCTTACATGCGGAGATGAACTTCGTCGTGCGCGCCGTCCCCCCGCTCGAGTACCGAGCCTGGCTGAATGAGAGGAAGCAGGACGATGGCAACGCTTGAACATTCCGTCCCGCGCACCGCGGGGGGCTTGCTGGAGTGGTTTACGTCTGTCGATCACAAGAAGATAGGAATCCTCTATCTGAGCTCAGCTCTCGTCTTCTTCGTCCTCTCCGGGATCCTCGCGCTCGTGATGCGTAGCGAGCTGGCCCAGCCCGGACTCCAGCTCGTGGACCGCCAAACCTACGCGCAGCTGTTCACGATGCACGGCACCGGCATGATGTTCTTCTTCGGCACCCCGATGGTCATTGGTCTCGCCAACTACTTCGTGCCTTTGCACATCGGCGCGCCGGATGTCGCTTTTCCAAGGCTGAACGCGTTCGCATTCTGGCTCACCCTGGCGGGAGCCGTCATGGCCTTCGCCGGGTTCCTGACGGCAACAGGCGCGGCCGCCTTTGGCTGGACCGCCTATGCGCCGTTGTCCGGCGATGCTTACTCGCCCGGCACGGGTGCGGACCTGTGGATCATCGGAGTAGCGCTCTCGGGGGTAGCCGGGGTCCTGGCGGCGGTCAATCTGCTGGCGACAATCTTCGGCATGAGAGCGCCCGGCATGAGCATGCTGAGGATGTCGATCTTCAACTGGAACATAGTCGTGACTTCGATTCTCATCGCGTTCTCCTTTCCCGCTCTGACCGTTGCGCTCGCCCTGCTGTGGGCGGACCGGAACCTCGGGAGCAGCTTCTTCGAGCCCGCCGGGGGCGGAGACCCAGTGCTGTACCAACACCTGTTCTGGTTCTTCGGGCACCCTGAGGTCTACATCTTGATCCTTCCCTTCTTCGGGATCGTGACCGAGATCATTCCCGTGTTCAGCCGCAAGCCTGTGTTCGGCTACAAGGGGTTCGTATTCGCCACCTTGCTGATCGGGGCCTACAGCTTCTCGGTGTGGGCCCATCACATGTTCACGACCGGGGCCGTCGACGGTCCCTTCTTCTCGGCAACTTCGATGCTGATCGCGGTGCCCACCGGCATCAAGTTCTTCAATTGGATCGGGACGATGTGGGGCGGCAAGATCCGTTTTCAGACCCCCATGCTGTTCTGCGCAGGCTTCTTGTTCATGTTTCTGATGGGAGGCATCACAGGTGTGTTCCTCGCGTCGCCGCCGCTCGATTACTTCGTGCACGACACCTATTACGTGGTCGCCCATCTTCACTACGTTCTCTTCGGCGGCAGCGTGTTTGCGATGTTCGCAGGGCTCTACTACTGGATCCCCAAGATGTCCGGCCGCATGCTCTCGGAAGGGCTCGGCAAGCTGCATTTCGTCCTGCTGCTGGTCGGCATGAACGCCGCCTTCTTTCCCATGCACCAGCTCGGAATCGACGGCATGCAGCGCCGCATCCCCGACTATCCCGCCTCCTTTGGCTACGCCCAGGAGAACCTGGTTTCCACCGCGGGTGCGTTCCTGATCGCGCTGGCGGTGCTGGTGTTCTTCATCAACCTGTTCGTGTCACTGCGCCGCGGCCCCCTCGCGGGTGACGATCCTTGGGGCGGCTACACGCTGGAGTGGGCCACCACCTCGCCACCACCCCACCACAACTTCCACCGGCTGCCTCCGATCCGCTCTGCCCGGCCCGTGTTCGACGAGCGTCGGGAAAACGCGCAAGCGGGCCCCGAGGGCGGTTCGCCATGATCGAGGAGCTACGGTTGTTCGTGCGCATTGCTCTCTATGCGGCCCCCGCTGCGGCGCTCTACTGGCTTCTCTCCTCGGAGGTCTCCGGCACCTGGATGCTGTCCGCACTCGTGGTTGCGGTGGCGATGTGGGTGGTGTCGGCGACGGCCCTGTCGAGGCGGCGGCCGCAGCCCTCCAGCGCCGCCCGTCTGCTCGGCTTCGAGGAAACCGAAACGGAATCGCAGCGCTCGTCGCTCGAGCTGGCGCCGCAGGTCCTGCCGGGACCCTCGGCGTGGCCTGCGGCGGCGGCGCTGGCGGCATTCGTAACCGGGCTGGGGGCGGTCTATGGAGGCTGGTTCGCCATCCCAGGCCTGTTGCTGGGCGTGACCTGTACGGTGGGATGGCTGACCCAAATCCAGCGGCGGTAGGGGCCGACCGATTGAGCCTCTGCCTGGGGGCCGGCCGGGGCAAGGCGGTGCCAAAAGCGGACCGAGGACGTCTGACCACAAAAAAGCGTGGGTAAAAGCAGACCGAGGACATTTACCACCGTCGACGGGCGAGGGAGATCGGGCCGGGTCACGAGCGCGGCACCTCCTCGAACCCTCCTTGCTCGGTACGGCGCAGCACCACTCCCGACCCGCGGCCGAGGGGGTGCTCCCGGGAATCACGAAGCTGACGGCAGATGCGGTACGCGAGCGCGCCTCCCACCGGCGGGACGACGAACATGGCTAGGCGAAAGAATCGAGTCATGCTCTCGACCTGGATGTCGAGGGTGAGCGCGATGAGGTCGTTGCCCCCGGCCAGAGTGAGCACGGTGAAGAACAGCAACCCTGCGACCCCCAGGGCGGTGCGACCGGGCTCGTCGCGGGGTGAATCCAGGAGGTGGTGCTCGGCGGCATCATTCGTGAGACGCCGCTCTATGAAAGGCCACAGCGCCACGACCGTGAAGAAGAGCCCGGGCAACAAAACGGCGGGCAGGAACATCGACGGGATGGTCACGCCGAACACGGTGGGCTCCCACGGAGGAAAGAGCCTGGTAGCACCGTCGAGCCAGCCCATATACCAGTCCGGCTGAGAGGGGGCCGAAACCGTGGTGGCGTCGAAAGGCCCATAGAGCCAGATCGGGTTGATCTGGACGAGCCCACCCATCAGCGCCAGGACCGCGGCCGTCAGTGCCATGACGCCGAGCGAGAGCAGCGCCTGGTAGGGCCACAAGCCTTTGCCCACGACGTTTGACTCGGAGCGGCCCGGTCCCCGGTACTGAGTGTGCTTCTGCCGCCACAGGATAGCGAGATGGGCCCCTAAGAGAGCGATCGTGAGCCCGGGCAGCAGCATTACGTGAAGCACGAACAGCCGGGAGATCACGTTCTCGGTCGGGAACTCGCCGCCGAATGCGAGCGAGGCGATGTAGGGGCCGGCAAAGGGGATCGAGATCAGGGCCGAGTAACCGATTCGCAGCCCGGTCCCCGACAATAGATCGTCGGGCAGCGAGTAGCCGGTGAACCCGAGGCCCAGCGCCAGCATCAACATCGTGAAGCCCACGATCCAATTCAGCTCGCGCGGCCTGCGAAAGGCTCCGGTGAAGAACACACGGCACATGTGAACGACCGTCGAGGCCACGAATACCAACGCTGCCCAGTGATGGATCTGGCGCATGACGAGCCCGGCTCGAACCTCGAAGCTCAGGCGCATCACCGAGTCGAACGCCGCCGACACTTCTTGACCACGCAGGGGCTCATAAGGTCCTTCGTAGGTGACCACGGCGGCGTCGGGCCGGTAGAAGAGCGTGAGAAAGGTTCCGGTGGCGACCAGGATGATGAAGCAGAACAGAGCGATCTCCCCGATGAGAAACGACCAGTGGTCGGGAAACACCTTGCGCAGAGCGCGGCGGCCCCAGCTGTCGAGACCGAGGCGGCTCTCGACATAACGAATCACTGCGTCACGTTCCAGAAGCTCGGTCCCACCGGGCCTGAGAAGTCGCCCTGCGCCACGAGGTAGCCGTCCTCGTCCACCGCCAGCGGGAGCTGCGGCAGGGGTCGGACCGCGGGGCCGAAGACCGGAGCGGCCCCTGTGAGCACGTCGAAGGTGGACTGGTGGCAGGGACACAAGAGCTCCCTCGCCTGTGCCCGGTAGAGCCCGACGGGACAGCCCGCGTGCGTGCAGATCTTAGAGTAGGCCAGACAGCCCTGGGGCGCCCACGAAGCCCTTGCCTCGGGCAGGCTGAGCAGATCCGGAGCGACCCGGAGGAGTACCGCTTGAGAGTCGCCCGCGCCCTCCGAACCCTGCGGAAACACCGTGATTATTCCCGACAGTGGGACGTCCTCGGGCCGCACACGACCACCCTCCGAATCGACCGCAGGGATCCCCGGAACCCAAAGTGTCCGAAAGAGGCTGCGTCCGGGTTGGGGGCCCAGCGACAGCGACGGTATGGCCAGCGCCGCCCCCAAGGATGCCGCCGCACCGGAGGCGAGCCCGGCCAACACCTTGCGACGCGACACTCCGGTAACGGACTGCTCGAGCACCTCCGAGATGAGTCCCAGGCCCTCGCCCGGCTTCTGCTCCCTGCGCTCTTCGACGTTATCGGGAGCGTCGATGAGCCTGGTCGCCCACAGGATGAAGCCCACGGCGATGCCACCGAGGGCGGCGGCCAAGAGCACTCCCTCCCACGCCCGGCTGCCTCCCGCCAGGTACACGAGCGAGAGGCCGACGGATGCGGCCAGGGACAGGGCGAAGCAACCCCGGACCACCCTCTCCGCTTTCAACGGGCCCTGGAGCTGCCCGTGCCCACGAGCAGGACCAGCACCATTACCAGGCCGGTGAGCCCGAAGAACCACCCCACGAAACCTTCTGGGACCGGGCCCGTACCACCGATGTCGATGCCGCCCGGTGCCTCGGAGGTCTGTAGATAGGAGATGAAGGCGATGATGTCGTTGCGCTCTTGCTCGCTGAAGCCGAACACCGGCATCTGTCCCGGTCCCGAGACCATGGCCTCGGCCATGGTCTGGGGTTCGGAGGCGTACAGGCTGGGGGCCGCGGCGTTGTTGCCCACCGCCCCGCCGTTACCTCCCGCTCCGTGGCAGGCGGCGCAATTGGCGATGAACAGGCTTTGGCCCGAGGAGAGATCCCCCGCCCCGGGATCAACAGAGGGAATCGGCGGCCCCTCCCCCAGGGAAGCCACAAAGGAAACCAGCAGGCGGGTCTCCTCCTCCGAGAACACAGAAGGCTTGCGAACCGCCTGAGCTTGCGGGTTCTGCAGCGGCATCCGCCCGGTTCGAAGCTGGTAGTCGGCGGCCGCCGCCCCGGCGCCGGTCAGGGAGGGGCCGAGGCCCTCGCGTCCCGCCCCATCGGGGCCGTGGCAGGAAGCGCAGCGCCTCTCGTAAAGCTCTCGCCCCGATTGCTGGGCTAGAGAAGGCGCGGCCAGGGCGATGGTCGTTACGACCGCCGCGAGCAGGGATCGAAGCAACATGGAGTGCTCACATTCTAATGCCCCGCCGCATTTGCACTCCCGGCGGGCGGAGGCGCAGACGACTTCCACCGGAGGATCGTCGCCCCCAGGGCCGCCGCCACCACCGACGCCAGCAGCAGGGACAGCGTTGCGATAGCTGCGAGCTGAGGCCGCGAGTCGAATGCGAGCCCGGTCACGAACAGAGGCACCGTGAAGCCCACGCCGCATAGAGCAGCCGCCCCCACAATCTCCCGCAACCTCACATCGGAAGAGAGCGGCGCGGCCCCCAACCGGACGGCTATCCACACGGCCACGACGATGCCTACCAGCTTGCCGGCGACGCGTGCGACGAGCACACCCAGGCCCACGGGAGAGGCCAGCGCGTCCCCCAGCAAGGAGCCGTCGACCGCCAGCCCCGCGTTGGCCAGAGCGAACAGCGGGATCACCAGGTAGCCGCTCCACGGGTGCAGCACATACTCGAGTCGTTCGGCCACCGGCACGGACTCGTGCATCCGCTGGGCCGCGGGACGGACCTCGCTCGGGCGCGGTTCGAGCACCGAGCGCCCGGGGGTTAGATGCCATCGCCGCATGCTCGACGGGTCGAGCGCATGAGCCGGGGTCATGAGCCCCAGCACCACTCCCGCGATGGTTGCGTTCACGCCGGACAGCAGGACTGAGAACCAGAAAGCGGTCCCCAAGAAGGCGTAGACCGGGACCCACCACATCCTCAACACCTTCATCGTGGCGATGACGACCAGTAAGGTTGCAGCCGCGGCCAGCGCCACGGGGCTCAACCCCTGTGAGTAGAAGAGGGCGATTATGGCTATCGATCCGATGTCGTCGACTATGGCCAGCGTCAGCAAAAAGACCCTGAGAGTCGTGGGGGCGCGCGGGGCCACCAGGGTCAGCGCGCCCACGGCGAAGGCGATGTCGGTAGCCATGGGTATCCCCCATCCCACAGCACCCTCGCCACCGAGGTTGAATCCCGCATAGATAAGGGCCGGCAGCGCCATGCCCCCCACTGCTCCCGCGACCGGCAACGCCGCCCGGCGCAGGCCCGCCATCTCCCCCGAGACCAACTCTCGTTTGATCTCGAGGCCGACGACGAAGAAGAACAGCGTCATTGCCCCTTCGTTGACCCAATGGAGGAGGTCTGCGGAAAAACCGAAGCGCCCCAGCCGCACTCCCAGCCGCGTGCTCCACAAGGCCTCGTAGGAAGCGCTCCAGGGAGAGTTGGCCCACAGCAACGCTATGACGGTGGCGGCCAGGAGGACGAGCCCGCCGGCGGCCTCGGTATCGAGAAACTCGCGCAGCGGGCGAACGACTCGCCGGGGGATGGTGCGCTCGCTCGAGGCCCACGAGGGTGCCTCGGGTGACTTCGACATCGAAACCTCCTGATCGACGCGTTTAGGAGCTCGTCGACCAGACTTCCCGACACGCCCTGACCAATCTACCGCCTCGGGTCGATTGGGCCCAGGGGGTAGCCGATCGCACGTTGCGCGCTCTCAAGTGCGGAAATCGAACTCAGGCGCGCTCTGCCGCGTTCCAGTACCGGCCGGGCTAGGGCCGGGCTCAAGGGCTGGGCTCAAGGGCTGGGCTCAAGGCTGGGCTCTCAGGGCTGGGGGTTACGCCGGTTGGGCCGGTAGGGCCGGCTCGCCGGGGCGCCGCCGTCCAGGAAGGCGTAGGTCAAGGTCACCGTCGCCCCCGGGGGCAGAAGGCCGTTCGCCTCCAGGGCCGCAGCGTAGAGTCCCAGCTGATCCTCGTCCTCCGACTCGAAGCGGGCGCCGGTCTTGAAGTCGACCAGCTCGAAGCCTCCGGAGTCGTCCTCGAACACCGCATCGATACGCCCCCGCACGATCCGGGAGCCGATCCGCAACGCGAACGGAAGCTCGATCATGAGCTCACCGGAAGGCAGCCGGGCGAGCGTGCGGTCCGTGTAGCCGAGCGCCCGGAAGAACTCGAGTCGGCGCTCGATCTCATCCCGATCCTCGACCCCTAACGGCTCGTCGAGCTCGCTCTCGTCCGGCAGTGACGGCACCTGTGCCTCCCCGCCGTGGGCTTCTCGTAGTAGCTGTTCGATGACTCGGTGGACCTCGGTGCCGATCGCTCGAGCATCGCTGGGTCGCTCGGGAAGCGGACGAGAGAGCTCGGCCGGGTCGAGCCGAGCCGCCGTCAAAGACACATGGTCGGTGGCAGAGATGATTTCGGGGACGGGTTCGCTCTCAGGTGTCGGCTTTGAGGTCACAGCCTTGGCGATCAGCTCGAGCCCGGAAAGATGCCCGGCGCGCAGCAACGCGTGCTGCGCTCGCTCCTCCTCAGAGAGAGCGGCCACGAACTGATCGTAGGCGTCCTTCGACGCCAGTGCCGCCTCGGCCGCCGCTCCCCAGCCTCCCTCGAAGAGCGGATCGTCGATGCCGGAGCGCGGGGCCGGTGGCCACGAGCTTTCCTCGCTGAGGGCCGCAAAAGTGGGGTTCGCTTCAGAGGCTTCGGGGCGCTCGACGCGCTCGACGACCTCAACTGCCCCGGTGGTCTCGAGCTCGGCGAGGTCGTTCCAAAAGAGAGACGGGCCGACGACGCGGTCGCCGCGCCCGTACCACCACGCTGCAGTGACCCCCAGGTGCTGTTTGGCTCTGGTGGTGGCGACATACAACAGACGGCGTTCGTCCTCTGCGACCCGCTCCTTGACCGCCTGCGCGAAGCGGCTCGAGTTCCCGTCGAAGGCCGGGAGATGGCAAGCGTCTTCTCGCACTTGGTAGGGGAGCTGAGCGTGGGACGTCATTGGGTTGGACATCCTGTTGTCCGGGAACACGGAGTAGACGTAGTCTCCCTTGGAGTTCGTCGAAGATGCCACCGAGGGCACGAAGACGCACTCGAACTCGAGGCCCTTGGCCGCATGCACGGTCATGAGCTTGACCGAGTCCGCTGCTGCGGGCTGTGACGACTCGAGAGTCTCATCGGCCTCCTCGGCGGCGTCGAGAAAGGCAAGCAAGCTCCTCAGCGTTGCCTCTCCCTCGAGCGGCGAGAAAGCGGCGACCTGATCAAGCAGGTTGGCGAGGTTCTGCCGTCCTGCGGACGCGCCGCGGGTGGGCGATGCCGCCAGAGCATCTGCGATCCCACTTACAGAGATCACCTCCTGTACCAGATCGGGCAAGCGAGCGCCCACCTTCTGCCGCAACAGACTGAGGCTTCCGGTGAACTCCTCCAAACGGGCACGCGCCTCGGCTCCCAGGCCCTCGATGGAGGAAACGTGATCGAGTGCCTCCAGAAGAGAGAAGCCCACGTCGCCTGGCTCCAAGTCGCGTGCGCGCTCCTCGTTGCCACCGGCGAGCTCGAGCCGCAGCGAGCGATTCCGCCACGCGGCCCAGCGGGCGCACAGCGCCAAGTCGCGGTAATGGATGCGCCACCGAGGTCCCAACAGGACGCGCGCCAGCCAGCGATTGGCCGACGGCTTCGTGTCGAGGCATCGAAGCCACGCCACGACCTCCATTACCTCCGGCGCCTTGAGCAAGCCGGCGAGCCCCACCACCTCGACCGGTATGTCGTGGTCCTGAAGAGCTTTCAGCAAAGCGGCCATCGTGCTCCGCCGCCGCACCAGAACGGCCACATCCCGCCATTCCACCGGCCGCCGGTTCGGCATGAGCGCCCGGCCGTGCAGCTCGTCGCACCGCCCTGCGATCCAGTCCGCCTCGGCCCGCTCGTCGCGGAAGAGCCCGAGCTCGACCCGCCCCGACCCGTTGAAGTCCGAAGGCCTTAGCGGCTCCCCCGGTCGTCTCTCGGCGGGAATCTTGGCGACCACTGCGTTCGCCACCTCGAGGATCTTCTTTCCCGAACGGAAATTCTGCGACAGCGACGCCTCCGAGTAGGTGGCACCGGTGTTGCGCGGGAAGTGGTCAGGAAAACCGATGAGGTTGTACATCGTTGCGCCTCGAAAGGCATAGATCGCCTGGCGCGTGTCCCCCACCGCGGTGACGGCGCCACCCGGGGTAACCAACGCCTGCATCAGCCGCCGCTGCGCGACGTTGGTGTCCTGGTACTCGTCGAGCAACACCACGGGCCAGCGGGAGCGATAGAGGTCGCGCACCGCGGGATGGCCTTCCAGGATCTCAACCGCCTTGGTTATCTGATCTCCGAAATCGATGCGCGCATAGCGCGACTTGGCCTGCTGGTAAGCGGCCACCACACGGCACAGTTCTTTGCGCTTCGCGGCGGTTTCCACGACGTCGTCGGAATATCCTGCGCCCGAGGACATCATTGCGTCAGAGGCTGCCTCGACATCGGCCGGACTGACCACGTGGTCCGCAAGGGAGGCGGCAAGGCCCAGCGTCGACCTCACGACCCCGCCGGTGGAACGCAACTCGAGCGCATCGAAAACGGGCAAGTCGTCGAGGCACGACAGCACGAGCTGCCATTGTTGCGCCTCGCTCAGCAGCGCGGCTTCGCTCTCGATGCCGACCAGAAGGCCGTTGTCTCGCACGACGGCTGCGGCAAAGGCGTGGTAGGTCTGCACCATCGGCTCGATGGGAACCTGGAGATCACCGCCGAGCGCCTCCAGCGCGACCACGATTCGCCGGCTCAACTCGCCCGCCGCCTTGTTGGAGAAAGAGAGGCCGAGCAGCTGCGAGACCGGGTAACCGCATTCCTCCACCGCCCAGACCATGCGGGCGGCCATGATCGCGGTCTTGCCCGAGCCCGCTCCGGCGATCAGATAGAGGGGCTCCAGGGGATGCCGAATGGCGCGCCACTGCTCGGCCGTGGGCTCGAACCCGCCGAGCGCGGCGAGCACTCCGGGCCCGGCTTTAGCGCTCACGAGGCCGCCTCCCGCCCCTCGGGCCACAGAGGACAGAGGGGCTTGAATTTGCACCAACGACAGTTGGCCTCCGGACTCGGCTCGAAATCCTCACCGACCACGCCCTCGAGGAGTCCCGGTAGACGCTCGAGCACTGCTTGCGCCTGCTCCGGGGTCTGGCAGCGTCTGGTGACATCCCCACGCGACATCGAGGCGGGGTAGACGAGTTGCATGCTCACGGGCTCTCCCAGAGCCACCAGCTCCGGGTCCCTGGCGGCCGCGAGGTAGTAGATGGCGAGCTGCAATGAGTCGGGCACGTCGTAGGTCGAGATGGGGCTGCGGGAGGTTTTGTAGTCGGCCACCACGATCCCCTGACCTTTGCGGTCGACACGGTCGATGCGGCCCCTGATGGTGTGGCCGTCGTGGTCGATGGTGAAGCCGTGTTCGGCAAGCAGCGAGGTGCCCGGCGACAGGTGCGCGCAATAGCGCTCGATCATTACGCCGCCGTCCCGGTGAAACTGACGGGCAATGGCGCGGTTGGGGAAAACCTGCGGATCGAAGAGCTCTTCGAAACGAGCCAGAGCGGCTTCCTTATTGTGGAGCCGGCGCCGTCCGCGTACTTGCTCCTCGGGGGAGGGAGGCTTCTCGCAGTCCTCGAAGATCTGGTGAATCCAGGTTCCGAACGCCATGTTGTGTGAGGTGTCGGGATCGAGTCCCAGCACGACGGAGAAGAGGTAGGCGAGGGGGCAGTTGTCGTACTGGGAGATGCGTGAATAGCTTGTTCTGAGTTTGGGCGACCCCTCTTCCTCGGCCGATCCCTCCTCGGCCGATCCCTCCTCGGCCGATCCCTCCGCAGCCGATCCCTCCGCAGCCGATCCCTCCTTCACCCCGACCCGGCGCGTGCCGACCTCGATGGCTCCCTCGGTCCAGTCCCACCGCCACCACCACTCCCGCGGGTCGGCCGCGGCGCACGAGGGGTCGAGCTCTCGCACACGCGCCAGAGCTCCCAGAGCGGCAACCCGCTCGGAAGCGGAGGCCGACAGATCGGCGAGCGTGCGCCGCAGGGACCCGGCCGCCTCCGTGAACGTGAGAGGCTCGGCACCGGTCAGCACCGCCTCGGGGACGGAGTCCATGATCTCCCCCAGATAGCGACTGGGCCGGCCCCGCCGAGTGGGCCCGGGAGAGGTGGTTACCACGCAGCGCTTCTTAGCTCGCGTCAGCGCGACATAGAACACCCGCCGGTCTTCGGCGTCGTTGGTGGCTTGAGGGCCTTGAGCTCCGAGTACGTCGAACATGCCGCGCGCCCGGCGCCCCTTCGGGATCGAGCCTTCGACGCAGCCGCTTACGCACACGACCGACCACTGCTTGCCTTTGGAGCGGTGGAACGAAAGGATCTCCACTCCACGCCTCTTGCGATCGCGCGGCAGCCACGGATCCGCCCCAAAATCAGCCCGCCCGATGGCACCCAAGTAGTCCATCAGAGTGCCCGACCCGCGTCGACGTTCGATGAACCTGCCCAGCGCCCGAGCGAACGCCACGAGCGCGTCGAGATCCCGGTGAGCAGAGGCGTCGGGATCGTGTTGCGCCCTCAGCTCGAGGTCCCGGTAGAAGGTGGCCGACTCCCACACCGCCCAGAAGGCCTGATCTGCGGGGGCGTCCCGACGGGAACGGAGCACGTCTCTGAGCTGTAACAAGCTCGCTATGCGTGCGCGCACGGACTCGGTTACGTCCCCGGGGAGGTCATCGAGGAGTTCGCCGAGTGAGATTTTTCGCACGAACGCGGCCCGGTCTAGATCTCTTACTACAGCCTCTTCGAAACCGACCAATGGGGAACGCACCAGATCGTCGAGCGCCTCTGCGTCGTCCTCGAGGGCATAGCGAGCCAGGCACCGGAACGCTGCCACCGACGGCTCGCGCTCGAGGGAGCGATCCGGAATGGAGACGGAATAAGGCACCTCTACCGTCTGAAGAGCTCGCTCGAGCGGGGCCAGCATCCCGTGCGGCGAGCTCAGCAGAACCGCCATGTCGTCGTAGGCAACGCCGTCACGTAGATGCGCCTGTCTGAGGGTGCGTGCCACCCCCTCGAGCTCTTGTGCGAGGCTCGGGTAGGACGCCGCCTCGAGGGTCGCCTCGCCGCAGAACTTCCCGGCGCGGTGGGGAGCATCTCCCATCATTTCGGCGACACGTCGCGAGCGGTTGCCGAGATCTTCACCGAGCCGGTAGGACGTCCCGAGCACCACGGTCTCGTGAGCCCCAAATTGGCCGGAAAAGTCTCCGAGCCACGCCGGGTCGGCTCCTCTAAAGGTTTCGATGCAGGAGTCGGGGTCAGCCGCCACCACCAGCGAGCGGTCATCCTGGGTCTCTCCCGATGTCAGATCGGAGGTAAGGAAAGACAACAGCCGCTGCTGCACAGGGGCCAGCTCGTGGGCATCGTCCACGAGCACATGAGCAAAGCGATTCTCAAGCGATTGCCGGATAGGCTCGACGTTTGCCAATAACCATCCCGCATCCTCCAGCAGCCGAGGGTAGTCGATGCGCGAGCTGCTCTGAAGGCGCCTACGCCGCTTGCGGTAGAACTCGATTACCTCGGCGTACTCGGGGCGTCGTTCGACCAGCGCCCGCAGGTCTGATTCGGCCAGAAGCTGTTGCTCGGCCCGGATACAGAAGTCGACGATCTCGTCCACGAATCCCTCACTGCGGAGCAGGCCTCTGAAGCTGGGCCAGTTGAGCTCGTTCTCCGACGCCAGCGTGTCGCGCACATCGCCCCACTGCTCGGGTCCGGTGAGCAGAACGGGCGCTTCCGGATAACCGAGGTCGCGGTAGTGACGGCTAACCAGGTGATGAGCTAATCCGTACCAGGTGTAGACCGGCACCTCGATCAGCGCAGCCATCCCCTCATCCATCAGTAGGCGCCGAGTCAAGCGGTCCCGCAGGCCCATCTTGTGATCGCGGTCGTTCACCAGAACGAGAATGCGATCGGGGGTACAGGAGCCGGCGACCAGGCCGGCGAAGCGCTCCTCGATGACCGTGGTCTTACCGGTGCCCGGGCTGCCCAGGACCAGCAGCGGCCCGGCGCGGTGCGCGCGGACCCGTGATTGAGCTTCGTCGAGTGCGAGCGGCGCCGGTCGGTTGGAGCGCGGGCCAGCCGCTCGGTTGGAGCGCGAGCTAAAGGTGGCGGAATCCATGCGGTTCAACCTACAAGGGAGCTGTGACACTTCCTCGGCGGCGGCCGCTTTGGGGGCTCTGGCCTTTTGTGGGCCTCTGAGTGCGGAAAACCGCACCGAGAGGCGCTCAAAAACGCGAGTGGGCCGATTAGCCAGGGAGCTGTCCGTCCAACCCCATTGCGGCGGGGACCGTGCCCAGGTAACATCTTCCAAGACCGGAGCGGCTTCCGGCTGGGGCGCCAAGAGCCACCCGCCGCGGGCCGGCCCGGAGTAACGCGGGAACGCGGGGGATGGTGGAGCCGCCGGACGCGGGGGATGGCGGACAAGGCGACGGGGTCCCGACTGGTTCGGGGCCTTTTCGCGTTATGGCAATGGCAGGGTGTGGGCCGCACGGACACCCTGGTTGCCGCGAGTACGGCGCGCCCCAAATCCGACGGTTCCCTCTCCGACTGCCCCATACTCCAAAGTCCCGCGACGCCATGTGCAGGCATAGAAGGGCAAGCCAGGAGGATCGATGAGTCAAGAACGGCCGCTGTGGGAATCAGAGCTCGTGGACGAGGCCGTCCGTGCAGCGGAGAAGAGATACGAGGCCGAGCGTGAGCGAGCCTCGCGCCGGGCCCTCCAGCTTGCCCGTGAGCAGGGCTATCACCGACTGGCGGTGGCTATAGACCGCCCCCAGAAGAGCGCCCAGATTCCCGGTCAGCTGTGCCTGTTTGTTCGCGAAGGGACCCTCTTCGACGACGCTGGGTGACCGGTTTCTTCCTGAAACTGGGGCGCCGGTGGGATAGCCTTTCCCGATCGGCACGCTTGTCCGGGCCGTTGCAACTGGGAAACAGGAAAGGAAACCTTGCCCACCCGGCCCCCTCGTTTGTTCACGCGTCTGCTGACTCCTCCACGGGGCCTGAAGCTCGCGCTGGCCGGGGCCCTGGTCGCCTCGATCGCCCTTCCCGCTCTAACGCAGCCCGTGTACGAGTCGGCGGTAGCCGGGCGGCAGTCGGCCGGCACTCGAGGCGAGCGGGCCGGGACCGCGCCGGTCCTCGCCACGACTCCGCAGCGAGGGCGCCACAAGACCGCCCCCCTTGTCACGGTCACCAGGCCCCGGTGGAAGCGGCACCTCGACCGGCTCGTTGCCCACAAGAACATCGGTGTTGCGGTGTCCCTCGACGGCAGGCGTCTCTATTACCACCGTGCTCGCAAGATGAGGCGGCCGGCGTCTAACCAGAAGCTCCTGCTTTCGATGGCATTGCTCGAGCGGTTCGGACCTCACCATCGCATCCAGACCCGGGCCCGTTCGGCTCCCCTCGACGGTGGAGTGGTGCGCGGCAACCTCTGGGTCACCGGGCGGGGAGATCCCACTTTGAGCAGCGACGCGCGGCACGCTCGCGCCATGCTGGTGCGACCCACCTACGTTGGCCGCCTGGCACAGGCGATCGCCACTGCCGGCATCGACGAGATCGAGGGCCGCGTCATGGGCGGTACCGGCTACTTCAAGCACGACTGGGACGCCCCGGGCTGGCGCAGCTACTACCGCGCCTACTACGTGGGTTTGCCGACTGCCCTGACGCTCAACGGAAACATTGCCCGGAGGCGGTACATCAGAAATCCGGAGAAACGCCTGGCGCGAGCGCTTACCGAGCGACTCGAAAGACTGGGCGTCAGGGTCGGGGGCAGGCCCGGTGCGGGGGCTGCGCCTACCGGTCTCACCCCCGTCGCCAAGGTGTCCTCGGCGCCGCTGGCGAAGTTGATGACCCAAATGAACGTGACCTCTTCCAACTTTTTCGCCGAGATCCTGGGCAAGGCTCTCGGCGCGGCCGTCCGAGGACCCCGGGGATCCATCGCCAAGGGAGCGCGAGTACTCGAGTCCTACGCTTACGGGGCCGGCGTGAGAGTCACCGCTCACGACTCTTCGGGACTCTCACACGCCGACCGAATGTCGTCCCGTGGCCTTATTCGGCTGCTTCAGGACGCAGCGACCAAGCCATGGTTTCCCGCTCTGCGCCACTCGCTGGCCTCTCCCGGCAGAGGCACACTCGAAAATCGCCTCGAGGGCGTGCGCGTGAAAGCCAAGACCGGGACCTTGATCGACGTTTCTGCGCTGTCCGGCTGGGTGTGGCTCCGGCGAGAACAGGCGTGGGCCGAGTTCTCGATCATCTCCGGCGACATGCCCAAGTACAGGGCCGTGGCGCTCGAGGATGCGATCGTCCGAAAGCTCGCCGGGCACGCCGCCTAGTGTGCGGCTCCTAGAGCACCTCGCGGTCGCGCACGACCGTACGCTCGCCGCCTCTGCGGTAGGGCGAGAAGTTGCTCCAGAACAGCGCCGAGAGGATGAGGCCGATACCGCCGACCACCATGAGAATCACACCCACCACGTCGAGGTCTAGGCCGGAGGCGTCGATCTCGACCGCGAAAGTCAGTATGGCTCCGAGGGCTACCAGAAACAGGCCCACTCCTATACCCATAACGCTTTACCTCCTGAGGGCGCCAGGCCCCCTGGTCGGGGAAGTTCAATCATGTAGATTGTGCACCTTTTTCCCTGAATGTCCAGACTCCAAACCTTCGGTCGCTGTGCCGAGCGAGGTCAGGCGCTCAGTGGTTGCAGGGCAACCTTTTATCCACCCGCCGATGACAGACCGCCGGCGACCCGGTCCTCGAGCACGGCGCGAGCTGCGTTGCGACCCGGAGCCCCGGTGACGCCCCCACCCGGATGGGCGCCGGAGCCGCACAGGTAGAGGCCCGGAAGCGGCGTCCGGTGACGGTGCCAACCACCTGCGGGCCGCCTCTCGAACAACCAGTCGGGCAGAATCTCGCCGTGAAAGATGTTGCCGCCGGTCAGGCCGAAGCGGGCCTCGAGGTCCGGGGGGCCGAGAACGAGACGGTGCTCGATGATTTCGGAGAGGCCGGGGGCGTAGCGCTCGAGCGTCGCAATCACGATGTCGCCGATCTCGTCCCGGCGCTCCTCCCAGGTGCCTTCGGCGAGCTGGTAGGGGGCGTACTGCGCAAAGATCGAGAGCGTGTGCTTGCCTGCGGGGGCGAGCTCGGGCTCCGTTGCCGTCTGAATCCAGGCCTCGACGAACATCGGATCCGCGGGACTCCCTTCTGCGGCGGCCTTGCAGGCGGCCTCGAGATAGTCGATCGAGGGCGCCACGACGATCATTCCGAGGTGCTCAGGCCCGATTTCGCCTCGGTGCCCCACGCCGCTAAAGCCGGGCAGGCCGCTGAGGGCACAGTTGACTTTGACCACGGGGCCGTTCGACGGCAGCAGAGCTACATCTTCGACGAACTCCGGGCTCCACGCCTCGGCCGGAGCCAGCGCCACGGTGCGCTTGGGGTCTGCCCCCGAGCACACGATGGTCGCGACGATCTCCTCGCCGGTGCTCAGAACCACTCCCGAGGCGCGGCGCTCGACGTCGAGCCTGATGTGATCGACCTCACATGAGAGCCTGATCTCGCCACCCGCAGCACGGACGGCGTCGGCGAGCTGCTCGGTGATCGTTCCCATCCCGCCCCTGACGAAGCCCCAAGCCCCCGAGGCACCGGCCGCCTCCCCCAGCGCGTGGTGCAGGAAAACGTACGCGGTTCCCTCCGTGCGCGGTCCCCCAGTGGTTCCGGTTATTCCCTGCGAAGCGATGTAGCCCTGCATGAACTCGTGCTCGAAATACTCCTCGCACAGCGACGCAATCGAGCCCTCGATCGTGCGCCCGAACAGCTCGGGCATCTCCGACGCCGCCAACGCACGCTTGACCTGCTTGCGGGTTGCGGGATAGGAGAGCAGCGGCCGCAGTCTCTGAGCCGCCTCCCCGAAGAGCTCATAGAGCTCCCCGTAGGCGGCCGCGTCCTTGCGAGAGAGCTCCGCGATGGAGGCGGTCCTCCTGGCTTGATCACCCCATAAGAAGAGCCCCCCTCCGCCCTCGTAGGGAGCGAACGCCACGGGATCGCGCCGTCTGACGTCGAGCTTCAGGCCGAGGTCGGCGATGATCTGCGGCTGAAGCAAGGACAGGGAATAAGCGGCAGTAGACATCCGGTAACCGTCGAAGAGCTCCTCCGTCACGCATGCCCCGCCCACCATCTCGGAGCGCTCCACCACGACGACCCCGAGCCCGGCACGGGCGAGGTAGGCAGCGCAGGTGAGCCCATTGTGGCCGGCCCCCACGATGACGGCGTCGTATGAGCTCACGCCGCTCCCCCCGTCTCGGGCGTTCGAAGGCGTGCCGGGGGCCTGAAATAGGAGGCCGACGCCGCCCCCTGCTCGGGCACGTTCACGGTAGTAACCGAACCCGTCTCACAGGCGACGAGGCCGGCGAGGGGAGGCCGCCGGCTGTGGATGAGGGCCGCCCGTGCAACCAACACCGGCGTCTGATGGGAAACCACGGCGATCTCTCGGCCACCTGCTGCGACAATGGCCTCCTCGATCGACGCAAGCATGCGGGCCTTGATCTCCGAGAAAGACTCCCCCCACGAAGGCCGCAGGGGATTCCGGAAGTGCCACCACCGGCGGGGATCGCGAAACATTCCGAGGAGCGTGCGGCTGAGGCCCTCGAGGGTGTTGGCGCTCTCCGTGAGGCGCTCGTCGGTGACGACCTCGAGGTCGTGCCTGAGGGCGATGGCCTCGGCGGTCTCCTGGGCGCGCTCCAGTGGGCTGACCCACACCGCACCGAGGTCGGCTCCGGCGAGGTGCTGGGCCGCTGCCTCGGCCTGGAGGCGGCCGAGCTCCGAGAGGTGGTAGCCGGGCAAGCGGCCGTAGATGACCCCCTTCGGATTCTCGACCTGACCGTGACGCACCAGATGAATGGTCGGCATGCCGCCATCGTGCCTCATGCGTTCTCCGCCCTCGGCCGTTGTGGCGGTCGAGGGGGGCGGGGGAGCCTGGAGGTCAGGTAGTCGATCCCCCGCAGCGCGATCCTGAGTACGGACTCGGTTACCCGAGAGCGCGCCACGCGCGTTGAGTAAGTCGGGGGGCCGGGGTCGGGGCCCGGGCAGGTCGAGGCCGGGGCGGGTGGGGATCACAGTGGTTAGGCTGCGATCATGCCCGAGGTCTTGCTGTTCGGAGCGACGGGGTACACGGGCCGGCTCGTCGCAGACGCTCTGTTCCGGCGAGGAGCAGACTTCTCCATCGCCGGGCGCAATCGCAACGAGCTTGCTCGCGTCGCCGCCTCCTGCGGTGGAGTCGAGGTCCGAGCGGCCGACGCAGCAGACGTCGGCTCCTTGGTCGCGGCGCTGAGTGGATGCCGGGTCCTGGTCACCACCGTGGGCCCCTTCTCACAGCTCGGGGAGGCGGCCGTCGAGGCCGCCCTCAGGGCGGGGGCTCACTACGTCGACTCGTGCGGCGAGGGCTTGTTCATCGAGACTTTGATCAATCGCTACTCGGAACGCGCCCGCCGGACCGGCCTGGTTCTGGCGCCCGCCATGGGCTTCGACGAGGTCGTTGCGGAGGTGGCCGCCACCATCGCAACCGAGGGCCTCGCTGCTGCGGACCTGATCCTGACCTACGCGACCTCCACCACTGCGTCACCGGGAACCATCCGTTCGGCCGCCGGAATCCTGGCCGGCAGCGGCGCCTTTATCGAAGGAGGCAGGGTCGTGGAGGTCTCCTTTGCCGAACGCAAGCGCTGGTCGCCGATGCCGCCGCCGCTCGGCCCGAAGCTCGCTCTCTCTGCGCCCTTGGCCGAGCTCCAGCTCGCCCCCCGCCATCTCGAGCTGCGCTCCCTACAGACATATTTGGCGGCGGAGAGGCTCCAGGCAGCAGTCCTGCCTTGGGTCCTCCCCACGCTCACACGACTGGCAACCTCGGCGTCCGGACGGCGGGCTCTCGGTGAGGCGGCGGTCAAGCTGGCGCCCCGGCCCGGCCACAAGACCACTCCCCAACCGTGGTCTGTTCTGGCCGAAGCCCGTAGCGGGCAGAGGTGGCGTAACGTCGCCGTAAGAGGTTCTGATGTGTATGGGACGACCGCCGAGTTGCTCGCTACCGCGGCCATCACCCTCGCCTCCGAGCCGCTCGAGGTCTCGGGCATGCTGACGCCCATCGAAGCATTCGGTGCAGACTTCCTCCACAAACAGCTCATCAACCTCGATGTCTCGGTCGAGATCTATCAGGAAGCGGACAGGCTCTAGCGAGGAGAACGAGCGTGGGCGCACGGTTGCAGTACGCAAAGGTCCTCGATCAGTATTTCTTCTACCGGGAGGGCGGGCGAGTCCACCCCGGGCTGCCCAACCGGGTGGTCATCCCGCGCCACGGCGGCCCTGCTGCAGCCTTTCTCGTCCTGCGGGCCTGGTCCGACGACCACGGCAGCTTCACCGAGCAATGGCGCATCGAGGGACCCGACGGTTCGATCGTCTATCAGAGCGTGCCGCGTGAGATCCACATGCCCACGAAGAGCCACACCGAGAGGCTGCGCGACGAGGTCTCGGGCCTCGACCTCGGCACTGCCGACGGCGTCTACCGGGTGGTCTTCTCGCTCGACGATTACGAGGTGGCCCGGGTCGACTTCCCGGTTGAGCTCGACGGGGATCCGCCCGACGAGCCGAGCTGATCCCGGCCGGGGCGACCGACGGGTTCGATGTCGGTCCCTAGTGGGCGATCAGCAAACCGAAACGGCGGCTCACGGTCGCTGGTGCCTTCTCGCCCCTGACGGTGAGCGGGCGAGAAGACGGGGAGGCCGTAGCAGGCAATAGTGAGCCGTGGCCAAGCTCTCCCGGGCCGGTCGGAGTCAGGTCGCACGATTTCCTGCCGATAGCTGGAACGTGAGCTCGGTGGCGGACGTCCAGGATGTGGAACGACGCGCGGGCGCAGTTCGGACATGCGTGGCCGTGCTCGCAGCCGTGGCTGCAGTGGCGGCGGGGGCCGGAGTGGCCGCCGTGGCTCTCCTGCTGTTCACGCTGGGTGGCGCGGGAGCCCTGTGGATCGGCGCCGGGAGATTCTCAGGCAGCGAGAGACTGCACCAACTCGGGATCTGTGCCTGGGTCTTCGACGCTCTCGCCCTGAGCGGGTTTGCCGCGCTCCTTCAGGGACAAGGCATAGCTTCCGCCGGCGCCCTGCTGGTGCTGGTTCCGCTCGAAGGCGGACTTCGCTACGGCCTGCGAGGGACGGCTGCGGGAAGCGCCGGGGTTGCGGTCGCGGCCCTTCTCACAGGAGGGGGGCCGATCTACACCCTCGTCTGCATCGCTGCAGCGGCCGCCGGCGGCGTAACGGTTGCAGAAGCCTCACAGCGCTGGCGTGCCCGGGTGGAAGCCGAGGTCGTCCGCAGCCGGCGCCTCGTCGAGATCGATCAGCTGAAGGATCGCTTTCTGGCGGTCACATCACATGAGATACGCGGCCCCCTCACTGCAGTAATCACCGGCATCGACACCATCTGGCGCCGGAGTGCCCGTCTTTCAGAGGATCAGCGCACCCAACTGCTCGAGATGGTGTCCGGTCAGGCGCACCAGATGGCGAGGCTCGTCGAGGACCTCATGATCACCTCGTACCTCCAGGCGGGGGACTTGCAGCTGAAGCCCGAGTGGACCGAGCTGCGCACGGTGGTGACCCAGGCCCTCGACTCGGCCGCCTCCAAGCGCCGCTCTCACCGGCTCGAAGTCTTCATCGAGCCCATCCGCGCAGAAATCGACGCCTCCAGGCTCGATCAGGTGGTGCGAAATTTGGTCGAGAACGCGTACAAGTACACCCCAGAAATGACCTCGGTATCCGTGGGGGTCAAGCGGGTGCGGCAGGGAGTGCTCCTGGAGATCTCCGACGAGGGGCCGGGCATTCCGGACGACAAGCGCGGCGCCCTGTTCGACGCATTCAGCCGTATCGAGCAGACCACGACCGGCCAAGAGGGAGTGGGCCTAGGGCTGTTCGTGGTGAGCCAGGTCGTGGCGGCGATGGGTGGCCACATCGACCTTGCCTCGAGCTCCCACGGGACCACATTCACGATCTCGATCCCCTGTTCGGCAGAAACCTCCAGCCACGACCCGGCCGATCTGGAGCTTGATGCCCGGGCGCAGGCCCAGGGTCCTGCCAAACCGAGCTCGCCTACGCATAACTGACGATTCCCAGTTTCCCAAGCGCGCGTCATCCTTGTCTCAGGCAGTGCGGGCGCATGTAGAGGCTCGCACGGCTGGGCTAGATCAGGGCTGGATCAGGCTGTAATTGGGAACGTCAT
>JACDAL010000090.1 GCA_013695465.1 Actinomycetota bacterium
GACGTGCCCATCTACATCGCGGGTCAGTTCCTGGGCGCCTTCATCGGCGCGGTCCTCGTCTATGCCGCCTATCTTCCGCACTGGTCGGAGACCGAGGACCCCGGCCTCAAGCTCGCGGTCTACTGCACCGGCCCCGCCATCAGAAAGACTGGGCCCAACATCGTGTGCGAGGTCATCGGCACCGCGGCGTTGCTGATCGGCGTGCTGTCGCTCGGGTACGCGGATAGCCCGGGCGCCCTCAGTGCGGAAATCGGGCTCACGCCACTGCTGGTGGGTCTTCTGGTGGTCGGAATCGGTCTCTCGCTCGGCGGGCCCACCGGCTACGCCATCAACCCGGCTCGCGACCTCGGCCCCCGCATCGCGCACGCGGTGCTGCCGATCGCAGGCAAGGGAGATTCGGACTGGGGTTACTCATGGATTCCGGTGGTCGGCCCGATCATCGGAGGGGTTGTGGGGGCAGTGCTGTTCAACGTCTTGTGGCCGTAACGACGCGGCTCACAGCCCAATAAGGGAGGCAAAATGGCTGGCCGTAAGGACGCGGCTCGCACATAAATAAGAGAAGCAAGATGGCTGGCCGTAACGACGCGGCTTGCAGATATCTAGGGGAGGCAAGATGGCTGAGTACGTAGGAGCGATCGACCAGGGCACCACGAGCACCCGTTTCATGATCTTCGACCACTCGGGTGGAGTGGTCGGCGTCGACCAGAAGGAGCACGAGCAGATCTATCCCAAGCCCGGATGGGTCGAGCACGACGCCTCGGAGATCTGGCAGCGCACCACCGAGGTCATCAAGGGGGGTCTGGACAAGGCGGGCTTGCAGCCCTCGGACCTGGTTGCGGTGGGAATCACCAACCAGCGCGAGACCGCGGTCCTGTGGGACAAGACCACCGGCGAGCCGGTCCACAACGCACTTGTGTGGCAGGACACCCGCACGGACAAGATCTGCGACGAGCTCGCTCAGGACGGGGGCCAGGATCGCCTGCGCTCCAAGACCGGGCTGCCTCTGGCCACCTATTTCTCCGGCCCCAAGATCCGCTGGATCTTCGAAAACGTCGACGGGATCCGGGAGAAGGCTGAGAACGGCGATGTGCTGTTCGGCAACCTCGACTCGTTCCTGATCTGGAAGCTGTCGGGGGGAACGGACGGCGGCGTCCATGTGACCGACGTAACCAACGCCAGCCGCACGCTGATGATGAATCTCGAGACGCTCGACTGGGATGACGACATCCTGTCGCTGTTGGGAGTGCCGCGCGCCATGCTGCCCGAGATCAAGGCGAGCTCCGAGGTCTACGCCGAGGCCACCGCCGAGCTCGGCGGCATCCCCATCGCCGGAGATCTCGGTGACCAGCAGGCCGCCGTCTTTGGGCAGACCTGCTTCTCGGTAGGCGAGGCAAAGAACACCTACGGCACCGGAAACTTCCTCCTGCTCAACACCGGGACCGAAGCGGTGCAGTCTAAGAACGGGCTCTTGACCACGCTCGGCTACAAGATCGGAGACCAGGACGCGGTCTACTGCCTCGAGGGCGCGATCGCCATCACCGGGGCGCTGGTGCAGTGGATGCGAGACAACCTCAAGATGATCAAGGCGGCCCCCGAGATCGAGGAGCTCGCCGCATCGGTGGACGACAACGGAGGCTGCTACTTCGTGCCCGCGTTCTCCGGTCTCTTCGCTCCCTATTGGAAGGGAGATGCCCGCGGCGTCATCGCCGGGCTTACCCGTTATGTAAACGCCGGCCACCTCGCCCGGGCGGTGCTCGAGGCGACCGCATGGCAGAGCCGCGAGGTAGTGGAGGCGATGAACGCAGACTCTGGGGTCGAGCTCAAGTCGCTCAAAGTGGACGGCGGCATGGTTCAGAACGAGCTCTTGATGCAGTTTCAGGCCGACACCCTCGGCGTCCCCGTCATCCGCCCCAAGGTCGCCGAAACCACCGCTCTCGGTGCCGCCTACGCGGCCGGGCTCGCCACCGGTTTCTGGGCCCAGATCGAGGACCTCCGGGAGAACTGGCTCGAGGACAAACGCTGGGAGCCCCAGATGAAAAAGGATGAGGTCGAGAAGGAGTACCGCTTCTGGAAGAAGGCGGTCACCAAGTCCTTCGATTGGGTCGAGTAGCCGACCTGACGGCGCCGCCGGGTCGGAATGCTCTTTTAATCGCTGCTACCCCGTTCCCGCGCCCCCAGTATGGCTCTGTGCCAGAATAGGGGCGGGGCGCGGGGCAGATTGAGGTCTTCAAGCCGGCATGAAAACGATTGAAGCCGAGGTCCTGGTCATCGGCGGCGGCGCCACCGGGGCCGGGGTGCTGCGCGACGTCTGCATGCGCGGCTACGGCGGGCTTCTCGTGGAACGTTCGGACCTCGCCACGGGAACCAGTGGGCGTTTTCATGGCCTGCTCCATTCCGGGGGCCGCTATGCGGTCAAGGACCCCTCGTCGGCCAAGGAGTGCATGGACGAGAATCGCGTCCTGAGGCGTATTGCCGCCGACTGTATCGAGGACACCTCCGGCTACTTCGTCACCACCGAGAAAGACGACCCCTCCTACTCCGACCTCTTCGTGGACGGTTGCAGACGGGCTGGGATCCCGGTGGAGGAGATATCCGTCTCCGCGGCTCTGAACGCGGAGCCGCGCCTCAGCCCCCGCATCAGCCGGGTGCTGCAGGTCCCCGACGCGGCCATCGACGCGTGGAAGACGGTGTGGGGCTGCGTGCGGTCCGCGAGCGACCACGGGGGCCGGGCTCTGCCCTATCACAAGGTGACGGGCATTCTTCGGGAGGGCGACATAGTCGTTGGTGCAGTCGTGGAGGACCGCGCCGGAGATGAGGTTCGCATCCGGGCCGGCTTCACGATCAACGCGAGCGGCGCGTGGGCGGCCCAGATCGCAGCCCTGGCTGGATGTGGGGGATTCACCATCCTGCCGGGCAGGGGAATCATGATCGCCATGGGCCACCGGCTCGTGGATACGGTGATCAACCGCTGCCAGATGCCGACCGACGGCGACATTCTGGTGCCCATCCGGACCGTGAGCGTGATCGGCACCACCGACGAAGAGGCCTCCGACCCCGACGATCTCAGGATCCTCCAGGACGAGGTCGATCGCATGTTGGCAGACGGCGAGACGCTGGTTCCCGGCTTCAGGCAGGTTCGGGCCTTGCGCGTGTGGGCAGGCGTGCGTCCGCTGTTCAAAGACGAGAAAGCCGAAAGTTCGAGCACTCGCGAGGTCAGCCGCTCGCACCGGCTTCTCGACCATCACGACCGCGATGGAGTCGAGGGCTTCATCACGATCACCGGCGGCAAGTTCACGACCTTCAGGCGCATGGCGCAAGACTCGGTCGACATCATGGGCGCGCAGCTGAAAGACGAGCGGGCCTGCCATACCCACGAGGAGGCCCTTCCCGATTCCGAGGAGCGCACCTACTACAAGCTGGGATCGAGGCTCGCGGCGCGCGAGGAGAGGCTCCACGACGAGCAGATCATCTGCGAATGCGAGCTCATCGGCAGGCGCGCGCTCGAAAACGCAATGCAACGCCGGGGCTCGTCCGATCTCGACGACATAAGACGAACGCTGCGGCTCGGCATGGGTCCCTGCCAGGGAGGCTTCTGCATCTATCGCTCCGCGGGCATCCTGCACTCGCTTCAGCGCATCGATGCTGCCTCCGCCACAGCTTCCCTCAGAGACTTCCTCCAGGAGCGCTGGAAGGGCCTCCACCCGATCCTCTACGGTGACGGTCTGCGTCAGGCGAGGCTCGACGACTGGATCTTTCAGGGCTTGCTCAACGTCGAGCAGCTCCAGTCGTGACCCCCGACACAGTCGTCATCGGCGCCGGGCTGGCGGGGCTCACCTGCGCCCTGCGCCTCACCGAGGGGGGGTGCAAGGTCGCGGTGGTGGCGGCCGGAGCCGGCTCGCTCCATCTCGGGGGAGCCACGATCGACATCCTCGGCTACGACCCCGCGGTGGTCACGAGCCCGGCCGCAGCCCTGGGTTCCTTCATACGATCCCACCCCGGCCACCCCTATATGCGCGTTGCCCCGAGCCTCTGGGCGGGGGCGCTCGAGTGGCTCAGAGCGCGCTGCGAGCCTCTTCAGCTGACGGGATCGCTGGACGAAAACCTCATGCTCCCCACCGCCGCGGGAGCGCTGAAGCCGAGCGCGCTCGCACCTCGGAGCCTGGCTGCGGGTGACCTCGGATCAGGGGGGAAGCTCGCTCTGGTTTCGTTCTCCGCGCTGAAGGACTTCTATCCGAGGCTCGCCGCCGCCAACCTCAACCGCGCCCAACCGGGTCCCACCGAGCGCGTCGAGGCGCGGGCGATCGACCTTCACGGCACGGTTGCGGGTGAGGCCGACCCAGGCACGCTGCGGCTCGCCCGTGCCTTCGAGGAGGCCGCGTTCAGGGACGAGATCGTCGCCCGGCTAAAGGGGAGGATCGAACCGGGCGAGCGCGTGGGCTTCCCCGCAGTGCTGGGACTGCACCGGAGCCCAGAGGTCGTGGCCGAGCTGGCCGAGCGCATCGGGGAGGCGGTCTTCGAGATACCCACCCTGCCCCCGTCGATCCCGGGGATGCGTCTTCATGCGCTCCTCAACCGGGCGCTCAGGAAGGCTGGGGGCCGCGTGGTAATGGGAGCTTCGGTGGTCTCGAGCGCCTCGCACAACGGCCGGCTCGAGGCGGTGAGCACCGACACCGGATCGCGTCGCTCCTCTCATGGGGCCCGTGATTTCGTCGTCGCCACTGGGGGAGTGTCGGCAGGAGGAGTGACGCTCGACTCGTCGTGGCGGTTCAAGGAGAGTGCCCTCGATCTGCCGCTGGCCGGCGTTCCGCCCCCGGGAACGGAGCGCTTCTGTGCCGATGTGTTCGGCTCTCATCCCGTTTCGCGCGTGGGGGTTGCGGTCGACGAGGAGTGGCGGCCGCTCGATGCCGACGGCAGGGTCGTCTACAACAACGTGCGGGTTTGCGGCGCCACGCTTGCGGGGGCCGAGCCGCACAAGGAGATGTCGGGAAACGGCATAAGCCTCGTCACGGGCTATGCGGTCGCAGATGCGATCCTGCGTTCATGACCATCGATATCAGGGCGTCTCTTGACCACTGCGTGAAGTGCACGATCTGCGAGACCCATTGTCCCGTATCGGCCGCGACGCCGCTGTTCCCCGGCCCCAAATACGTTGGTCCCCAGGCCGAGCGTTTCCGTTCGGAAGAGGCTTCGGTTGACGATTCACTGGACTACTGCTCCGGCTGCGGCATCTGCTCACAGGTATGCCCGCAGGGCGTCAAGATCGCGGAGATCAACTCTCGGGCTCGGGCGCGCATGAAGGCGCAGCGAGGGGTTCCTCTAAGAGACCGGGTCATCGCCCGTCCGAGTGTGTCGGCCCGCCTCGCCACACCGGTGGCTCCGCTGGCAAACGCCGCGCTTGCCAACCCCGTTCTGCGCTGCCTCGTCGAAGCCGTGATGGGAGTGCACCGAAAAGCCCCGCTGCCGCGCTTCACCTCTCGTCCCTTTCAGACGCGCCAACGACAACGCTCGGCTGCTGATTCGTTCCGTGCCAAGTCCGCCAAGGTCGTCTACTTTCACGGCTGCGGGGTCAACTTCTTCGAGCCCCGGCTCGGCGAGATGGCGGTTGCAGTGCTCGAGCGCAACGGCTTCGAGGTCATCGTCCCTCCCCAGGACTGCTGCGGGCTGCCTCTGCAGTCGAACGGATTGTTCTCCGAAGCCCGCACTTATGTGCGGCGTCTCGCCTCGAACCTGGCCCCTTACGCCCGGGCCGGGCTCCCGATCGTGTCGACATCGACTAGCTGTTCGCTGATGCTGAAGCGCGAGGCACACGAGATCCTCGGCGAGGATTCCGAGGAACTTGCGGTGGTCTCGGAGCAGATGTTCGACATCTGCGAGCTGCTGGCGGACCTCTTGGGCCGCGGAGAGCTGGACCGGCGCTTCGGTGAGGTTTCGCTCACCGTTCCCTATCACGCTCCCTGCCAGCAGCGGGGCCACGGTATCGGCTCCCCGGCACTCGACCTCCTGGAGCTGATACCGGGCCTCGAGGTCGTCGAGCAGGAGGCTCAGTGCTGCGGCATCGCCGGCACCTACGGCCTCAAGAAGGAGAAATACGACATCGCCATGGCGGTGGGCCGCCCGCTGTTCGAGTCGATCTCCGAGCTGGGGGCGTCGATCGCAGCGTGCGATAGCGAGACCTGCAGGTGGCAGATCGCACACGCCACGGGAGTGCCGGTGGTCCATCCCATCGAGCTCCTCCACCGGGCCTATGTGGGGGAACAGTAGGATTTTTCGATGAGCCCCATGAAGACTCCTCTGGACTCCCGGCTCATGGGGCTGACCTATCTGCGAATCGTGCTGATTCCGGTCGTGATGACGCTCACGCTGAGTGGATCGTGGGGGATTGCAGCGGCGGTGTTCGGGGTCGCCGCAGTCACCGACTTCTTCGACGGCTACCTAGCGCGCCGCTGGAAGGCGACCACGGTGCTGGGATCGTTTCTCGACACCACGGCCGACAAGCTCTTGGTCGCAGGAGCACTCATCGCACTGGTGGAGGTGGGCCGGGCATGGGCGTGGGTGGCATTTGTGATCGTGGGACGAGAGCTGGTCATCCTGGGATTGCGGGGAGTCGTGGCCTCGGACGGCACCGTAATGGCCCCCTCGTTCTGGGGCAAGCTCAAGGCCAACGTTCAGTTCGTGGCGATCCTGTTGGCGCTGCTGCGCCCGGCTGCCGAGCTCGGCCCCCTGTTGCTCGACGAGTGGGTGATGGCTCTCGCCTGCTTCGTAACCGTCATGTCCGGCCTCGAGTACCTCGCCCGGCACTCCTCCGCCCTGGCGGGTTCCCGCTGAGCAGGGTCTTGATCACCGGCGGCACCGGCGTTGTCGGAACGGCCGTGGTCAAGCGGCTTGTCGGGCAACAGAGAGAGGTGCGTGCGCTGGTTCGCAGCGATGACAAGGCGGCTTTGGTGAGGTCGTGGGGGGCGGAGCCGGGGATGGGCGACGTGCTCGATTCCGACTCTTTGTCTGCGGCCATGCGCGGTGTCGAGGTCGTTTACCACGTCGCCGGGCTCAACAGCCTATGCCCGAAGGATCCGGCGGCGCTCTTCGAGGTCAACGTCTCGGGCACCCGCAACGTGGTGGAGGCAGCCGTGCGCTCGGGCGTAGCTCGGCTGGTGCTGACCTCGTCGGGGGCGGCGATAGGAGAGCGCAAGAACAGTGTGGGCTTGGAGACCTCACAGCACAGGGGCAGCTTTCTGTCGCACTACGAACGCTCCAAGCACCTCTCCGAGCGGATCGCCTTCGACCTGGGCTCCCGCTCGGGGCTGGAGGTCGTGGCAGTAAACCCCTGTTCGGTGCAAGGCCCCGGCCGCTCCACGGGCACCGCCCGCATCCTCAGCGCCTGCATCGAGGGCAGGCTCAAGCTGTTCCTCGATACCCGCCTCAGTATCGTCGACATCGACGATTGCGCCGAGGGCCACTTGCTTGCCGAGCACAAGGGTGTCCCCGGCGAGCGCTATCTGTTGTGCGGCGCCACGCTCTCGAGCCGTGAGGCGTTGCAGCTCATCTCACGCCTCGCCGGCACCTCCCACGAACCCCGCCTGGTCCCCGCCGCGGCGGCGTACGCAGCAGCCGCTTGCGCCGAGGGAACGGCCCGGCTCCGAGGGAAGGACCCGAGCGTGTGCCGCGCCATGGTGACAACCATCGCCTTCGGTCACGCCTACGACGGCTCCCGGGCGAGCCGCGAGCTGGGCCTCGTTTACACGCCGGTGGAGGAGACCCTCAGGCGCACGATCGAGTGGCTCCGGGAGCAGCCCCCCCTGCGGGCCTAGTGGCCTTCCTGGCCCTCGGCGAAGCTGCCCTCGGCCTCCTTTTCGGGAGTGTCGGGAAGATCCTCCTGGCCCTCGGAAAAGCGCGACCTTCGCTCCTCGTCCTCCTCGTCTAGAGGATCGTCCTGGCCCTCGGCGAAGTTGCCCACCTGTCCCTCCTCCGGGGAGTCGGGCTTGTGGTCCTGCCCCTCCTCGAAGCCTCCCTCCTCCGGCTGCTGGGGATCAGCGGAGCGCTCCTTGTCTGTCATGTCCTCTCCCTTCCGATCTATCTGTGCGGTCTGGGCCTCGAATAGCTGCGGCAGCGTTCGCCAGAAACGGCCGCGGGGTACAGCTTCCACTCCGGCGGCCCGGGCGGCGTCGCCGAGCGCGCGGTCGACGTGGGAGAAGAAGCCGATCATCCGGGCACGGGGGGCGGAGCCGAGAGCTTGTAGCACGGGCTCGCCGGCTTCGTCTAGATCGACCACGACCAGCTCGGGGGAGTGTTCGGAAACCGCCCCACTCAAGTCGCCGACGCGCGCCGTCACCATGGTCCACCCGGCCCGTTCCGCGGCGTCTGCCAGGCGAGCCTTGGCAGCGAGATCGCGGCTCGCAAGCAACAGCTTCATGCCGCTAGCCTAGTGGAGATCGAGCCCGCCCGCCCCGCCTCTGCCGAGTCCCGCCCCCGGTCCACGGTCCCCGGTCCTCCGGTCCCAGCCCCGCGGGTGGCAAATGTCCCCGGTCCGCGTTTTACACACGGTTTTCCGTGGGCAGATGTCTGCGGTTTGCTTTTGCCACCGCGGCCCCAGCCCCAGCTCCGGCCCGGCCTCAAAGCCCCTGCGGCCCGGCTGTTGTCGGTTGGTCGGGGTACGCTTTGGATCGTGGACAAACTCAACAACCCACGGGGCGCCTCGCGCAAGAAAAGGCTTGCCCCCAACAAGCCCGGCACCGGACCCGACGCGGGCCCGGGCCCCTTCGAAGGCAACCGCCGGTGGGTCTCAATCGCTTGGATGGTGGGCGGGCTGCTGCTGCTCCTGTATGCGGTGAACTCGCTCACGGCCTCGTCCGAGGAAGTGCCGTTGTCTCGCCTGCTGGACCTCGTTGACCGCGGCCGGGTCGGTGAGGCGACGATCGGGACCGGGTCGGTGACGGGCACCTACACCTCGGGTCAAGAGGAGAAACGCTTCTCCACCACCCTGCCGCCGGACTTCCAGACCAACCAACTGGTGCAGCGACTGACCAAGCAGGGTGTGACGTTCTCGGGTTCGCAGCCGGGTTTGCTGACGCAGCTTCTGGTCGGCTTCGTGCCGTTCCTGATCTTCGGAGGCCTCATCTATTTCTTCGTGTTTCGCCGAGCGCGCCAGCAGCTCGGCGGCGGCGCCGGCGGACCCCTGTCCCTGGGAAAGAACAAAGCCAAGCTCTACGACCGCACCGACCTCAAGACCACGTTCGCCGACGTCGCCGGTGTGGACGAGGTCGAGACCGAGCTACAGGAGCTGGTCGAATACCTGAAGTCCGCCGACAAGTTCAAGAAAGTTGGTGCGCGCATCCCCAAGGGAGTGCTCCTGGTGGGCCCGCCGGGCACCGGCAAGACGCTGCTGGCGCGCGCCATCGCAGGAGAGGCGCAGGTCCCGTTCTTCTTCATCTCCGCCTCCGAGTTCATCGAGCTGTTCGTCGGGCTCGGGGCCGCCCGTGTGCGCGACCTCTTCCAACAGGCGCGCCAGCGGGCGCCTGCGATCGTGTTCATCGACGAGATCGACTCCATCGGCCAGGCTCGCTCGGGGGCGGCGGGCTATCAGATGGGCTCCAATCAGGAGCAGGAGCAGACTCTGCAGCAGCTGCTCACCGAGATGGACGGCTTCGAGCCGAACTCCGGCGTCATCATCGTCGCCGCCTCCAACCGCCCCGAGGTTCTCGACCAGGCGCTGCTGAGGCCGGGGCGGTTCGACCGCCAGATCCAGGTCAACCTGCCCGACATCAGGGGGCGCGACGAGATACTCCAGATCCACGCCCGTGACGTCAAGATGGGACCGGGCATCGATCTCAAGGTCCTGGCCCGGCGCACGCCGGGCTTCTCCGGCGCTCAGCTCGCCAACGTCATCAACGAAGGAGCGCTGCTGGCGGCGCGCGCGAACCGGGACATGGTCGAGATGCAGGACCTGGAAAACGCCATCGATCGGGTAACCGCCGGGCTCGAGCGCCGTTCGC
>JACDAL010000092.1 GCA_013695465.1 Actinomycetota bacterium
CCGAATCCCAATCTGTCTCTGACGCTGGGCCTGGATCGAGAGCGCCTCAATGCATTGAGCCCCCTGCCCCATGGGCTCATGAGTCACGAACGGGTCGACGGCGAGGTTCGCCTCTCGCTGTCGAGACCGGCGGCAGAGGTTCTCTCGGAGTTCGGCGTCGATTGTCCCGACAACGTCAAGCTCCTTCAGATCGGTCAGCCGCCGGGAGCGGGTACCGGCTGAATGTGCTCCTCTCACGCCACGGTCCGTGGCCTGTTGCACGCTCTGAGAGACGACCGGGGGATCGTGGTGGTGGACACGGAGGCATCTCCCGAACACCTGAGCAGGTCGACTACGGAGGCGGTTGACCTGATGCTGGTGGTGGCGGAGCCGTACTTCAAATCGCTCGAGACCGCGCGCCGCTACTCCGCGATGGGCAAGGAGCTGGGCATTCCGAGGGTCGCCGTGCTGGCGAACAAAGTGCGTAACGCTGACGAGGAGGCGGCCGTGGGGGCGTTCTTTGAAGAGCACGATACGGAGTTGTTCGCCGCGGTTCCTTTCGACGCGGCCCTGGCTGCGGCGGAACGCCGGGGGATAGCGCCACTAGATCATGATGTATCTGCTCCGGCGGTCGCTTCCATCGGTGAGGTTGCCGAACGGATCGTGGAACTCGATCGGAGGGCATAGCTATCGAGAGACTGCACGAGCCGAAGTCGGAGGCGTTAAGGGCGCTGTTCTGGCGGGACGAGATCCTGCAGGTGATGTTCTGGATCAAAGGAGAGGGTTTGGGGGAGAGCGTCGATCCCTCGCTGATCGAGAGGTTCCTCGGAGTCGAGGCGAAGATGGGCGTGAAGTATCTTGACCGGCTCGTAGCCGAAGATCTCCTCGGTCGCACGTCCGACGGGCTGTACGAGCTCACAGTCAGCGGCCACAAGCTGGGAGCCCGCGTCTTTGCCGATGAGTTCGCAGATCTCACCCGGCCCGGACACGGAGAGTGCGGCCCCGACTGCTGGTGTCACGCCGATCCCGACGAGGCCGAAGCCTGTGCGGCCGAGCGGGCCGGCGAACTCCATCTCAGAGATTCCTGAGGCGAGCTAGACGATGACCTGCCGGGAAGCCGGCTCCATCTAGTTACAGCGGCGCGTTCAAGAGCTCCGTAAGGGCTGCCTGGTATTGCCTCGTTCGGCAGTCGTCTGCGCTTTTTGGGATGCCCATCACGAATTGCCGAAGCGACGCAGTCGCAGAGAGTTGGTGACGACGCTCACCGAGCTGAAGGCCATGGCGGCCCCGGCCACTATCGGATTCAGGAATCCGAGTGCGGCGGCCGGAATGGCTGCCGTGTTGTAACCGAAGGCCCAGAACAGATTCTGCACGATCGTCCGCCGTGTTCTCCTGGCGAGCTCGATGGCGACCGCGACCTTCTCGGGATCTCCCGTCATCAGCGTGAGGTCCGAGGACTCGATCGCGACGTCGGTTCCGGTGCCGATCGCGATGCCCAGATCGGCTTGCACCAGGGCCGGAGCATCGTTCACCCCGTCTCCCACCATCGCCACTCGCTCGCCCTCGCCTTGAAGCCGCTCGACCTCAGCGACCTTGTCCTCCGGCAAGACCTCCGCCAGCACTCGATCGATGTCGAGTTGACTCGCGATCGCGGCCGCGGTCCGTTCGTTGTCACCGGTGATCATGGCCACCTTCAGCCCGATCTTGTGCAGGTGGTGCACGGCCTCTAGTGCACCGTCCTTCAAGGTGTCGGCGACCGCCAGCACGCCCCGAACCTCCGAGCCGAAGCCGAGGAACACGGCGGTCTTTCCTGCGCCCTCCAGCCGCTCCGCCGCCTCGTGCAGCGACGAGGGCAGGAGAAGGCCCGCCTCCGCCATGAGCTTGCGACGCCCGACCCACACCGTGATGGGGTCGCCGCCTGGGCTCGTCGTATTCGCTCTGACGCCCTGCCCGGCAAACGACTCGAAGTCGGTTACCGGTGTGATCTCGGAGCGTTCTCTTGCTGCGGCGGCGATTGCCGCGGCGATCGGGTGCTCGCTGTTTGCCTCCGCGGCTCCGGCGAATGCGAGTATCTGGTGCTCGTCCTCACCCACGACGTCCGTGAGCTTCATCTGTCCCCGCGTAAGCGTGCCGGTCTTGTCGAAGACCACGGTCGTAATGTCCCGGGTGCGCTCCAGGATATCGGGGCTCTTGATCAGGATGCCTAGATCGGCCCCCCTGCCGGTTCCAACCATGATCGCGGTGGGGGTGGCCAAGCCCAGCGCGCACGGGCAGGCGATGATCAGAACCGCAACGGCCGCGAGCAGTCCCGTGACCTGGTCTCCCGCGATGAACCACCCCACCAGGGTCGCGATCGCGATCCCGA
>JACDAL010000024.1 GCA_013695465.1 Actinomycetota bacterium
GGTTCAGGGACTGGGGGGCCGGCCCCCGGCGGGGAGCCGCACGCGAGGGCGCGCTCACAGGTACGCGACGGAATCCGTACTCAGCGCGCGTGACGCTCGTTCGAGTACCGGGAAAGGACGGGGCCGGGAGCAAGGGCCGAGGGCCCGAGTGGCCGGGCTTCGGACGGCCTTGACTTCGACCCAGCTTTAGGTTGCATGATTGAGCGTTCCATGACAACAACCACCTCGACGCCCCCTTCGACCCCCCGCCTCCTGTCGCCTGATTACCGCGCGCTCACGATCGGAGCGGTTTCTCTGGCATCGATGATCGCGTTCGAGTACCTCGCTGTGGCGACTGCGATGCCGACAGTCGCGCGAGAGCTTCACGGACTGCCGCTGTACGCCCTCGCATTCGGAGCGTCGCTCGCTGCCGGCGTCGTGGGTCTTGTCGTCGGTGGGATCTGGAGCGACTCAAACGGCCCCCGGGGTTCGGTGTGGCAGGGCGTGGCGTGGTTCGTCGTGGGCCTCGCAATTGCAGGACTAGCGCCATCGATGTGGGCGCTAGTTGCGGGCCGGATCGTTCAGGGCTTCGGGGGTGGTCTGCTCTCTGTCGCGCTTTACGTCGTGGTCGGCCACTGCTACCCGGCGCGACTTCATCCAAAGATGTTCGGTGCCTTCGCTGCAGCCTGGGTCCTGCCCTCGATCATTGGGCCTGCGCTCACGGGCTTCGTGGTGACACAGTGGAGCTGGCGCTGGATCTTTCTCGCAATTGCGCTTCTCGCTCTGCCTGCCGCATTGCTTGTGCGTCCGGCCCTCACAAACCTGGCGAGCTCGCCTCGAGCCGAAGCGGCGAACTCCAAGCGCAGAATCTTGTGGGCGCTGGGCGCTGCTCTGGGCGCGTGCGCGCTTCACTTCGGTGGCCAGCAGCGCGGGCTGCCTGCGCTGGCAGTCCTAGGAGCCGGCCTCGCAGGCGTGATGCGCTTTGCTCCGCGTCTCTTGCCGGCCGGGACTGTGCGCATGAGACGTGGACTCCCCTCCGTCGTGGCGCTGCGTGGGATCGCATCTGCCGCGTTCTTGGAGGCAGAGATCTTCGTTCCTCTGATGCTGACCCGCCAACGTGGGCTCTCGCCGGCGGCAGCGGGCCTCACACTCACGCTCGCTGCCGTCTCGTGGTCGGCGGCATCTTGGTACCAGGGACGCGAGGGCCAGCCGCTCTCGCGAGTGCTTCTTCTAAGGCTCGGCATGACCTTGGTTGCGGGGGGAATCGCCACGACCAGTCTGGTGCTGAACCCATCGATTCCGATTGTCGTTGCATTGGCGGCGTGGGCGATGGCGGGGGCCGGCATGGGACTCATCTATCCGACGCTGTCGGTTCTGACGCTAGAGCTTTCGGCCCCGGAGCAGCAGGGGGCGAACAGTTCATCCTTGCAACTGTGCGACTCGCTCTTCGCTGTGGTGGCGATCTCTCTCGGAGGCTCATTGTTCGTTGCGCTGGTGGAAAGCTCTTCTGTGGCCGCCTTCGCGCTGTTGTTCGGGATCGCCAGCGCGTTCGCCCTCGCCGGTGCGCTGTTTTCGAGCCGGGTCCGCCTTTCAGGCAAGCCGCGGGCTCCAGGCCCGTAACGAGACAGCCGATCGTGTGTTACGCGCTCCCAGGAATGGAGATCTGATGCTAGAGGGAACGGGGCTGGTAGCTGACAAAGTCACGGCCGGAGAGGCCATCTGAGTCTCCTTTTCTGGACCAGCCCAGTCAGGGGACTTAGGCTCCTCCGCATGGACGGTTTCGAGCGCCCAGAGATCATCACCATGGGTCGGGTCGGCGTGGACATCTACCCGCTTCAGGTGGGGGTCGGGCTCGAGGAGGTCGAGACCTTCGGCAAGTTCCTAGGGGGGAGTGCCAGCAACGTAGCGGTCGCGGCGGCGCGTCACGGGCACCGTTCGGCGGTTATCACCCGGACCGGGGACGATCCCTTCGGCAGGTTCGTCCACCAGGCGCTGGGCAATCTTGGCGTCGTCGACCGCTACGTGACCTCCGTGGCGGGCTTGCCCACGCCGGTGACCTTCTGCGAGATCTTCCCGCCCGACAACTTCCCCCTCTATTTCTACCGATTTCCCAAGGCGCCTGATCTCGAGATCCGCAGCGAGGAGCTCGACTTGGAGGCCATAGCGGCCACATCCTTGTTCTGGGTCACCGTCACCGGCCTTTCCGCCGAGCCCAGCCGTTCTGCCCACCATGTGGCGCTCGAGGCGAGGGGCCGGGCTCATCCCACCGTCCTCGATCTCGATTACCGGCCCATGTTCTGGCCCGACCGTGAATCTGCACGTCGTGAGGTGCGCGCCGTGCTGCCCCACGTCACGGTGGCGATAGGGAATCAGGATGAATGCGAAACGGCCGTCGGGATTCGCGACCCAAACGAAGCTGGTCGGGCCCTGCTCGAAGCCGGCGTCGAACTGGCAATCGTGAAGATGGGCCCCCAAGGCGTGCTTGGGATGACCGCGGACACGGAAGAGCATGTGCCGCCTCATCCCGTTGAGGTCGTGAACGGACTCGGCGCTGGAGACAGCTTCGGCGGCGCCGTCTGCCACGGACTTCTGGAGGGTTGGCCCCTCGAGCGGGTCCTCCGCTTCGCCAACGCCGCCGGGGCGATCGTCGCCTCGCGTCTCGAGTGTTCGACGGCAATGCCCACCACCGAGGAGGTCGAGTTGTTGCTGTCATTGAGCCTTGGGAAGCCATGAAAAAGGATCTTCCCAAGAGAAACCGCCCCTCGGCAGCTGAGAGGAGCCTCCGGTGGCCGCCACTACCGTGCGTCTGACCGTCGGTCAGGCGCTGGTTAAGTTCCTGATTGCTCAATACAGCGAGCGCGATGGAACGGAACAGCGGCTGTTCGAAGGCGTGTTCGGAATCTTCGGCCACGGAAACGTTGCCGGAGTCGGTCAAGCGCTCCTCCAGCAAGAGCTCGAGGACCCAACCTCTTTGCCGTATGTCCTTGCGAGGAATGAACAGGGCATGGTCCATGCTTCGGCAGCCTTCGCCCGAATGCGCGATCGTCTCTCGACGTGGGCCTGCACCGCCTCGATCGGACCCGGCTCGACGAACATGGTGACCGGGGCTGCACTTGCCACCATAAACAGGCTCCCGGTACTGCTGCTGCCGAGCGACGTTTTCGCCACACGGGCCTCCGACCCGGTACTTCAGCAGCTCGAGTTCACCGGGGCTTCGGACATCACGGTAAATGATGTCTTCCGCCCCGTTTCGAAGTTCTTCGACCGGGTGTGGCGCCCGGAGATGCTTCCCTCCGCTCTCCTTGGAGCGATGCGCGTCCTTACCGACCCGGCCGAGACCGGGGCGGTGACGATCGCCCTTCCTCAAGATGTCCAGGCAGAGGCTCACGACTGGCCGATGTCACTCTTTTCCAAGCGGGTGTGGCATGTCCCGCGTCCTACTCCGGAGGCAGCCTCACTCGCGGCTGCAGCTGCCGTGATCCGGTCTTCGCGGCAGCCGATGATCGTCTCAGGGGGCGGCACTATTTACTCCGATGCCACCGAAGCGCTCCGGGAATTCGTCGAATCCACAGGTATTCCCGTTGGGGAATCGCAGGCCGGGAAGGGCAGCCTTGTCTATGACCATCCTCTTGCTCTCGGCGCCGTAGGTTCCACGGGCACTACGGCCGCGAACGCCATCGCGCGAGATGCCGATCTGGTCATCGGGGTCGGCACTCGTTACACCGACTTCACCACCGCTTCCCGGACCGCTTTTCAGAACCCCGAGGTTCGTTTCGTCAACATCAATGTTGCAAGCTTCGACGCCGCCAAGCACGCCGGACTCACGCTGGTAGCCGATGCCCGCGTGACGCTCGAAGCACTCGGGGATGAGCTCGAGGGTTGGTCGGTCGACTCCGATTACCGCAGCCGGGCGTCGCAGCTTTCGGCCGAGTGGGATGCGGTCGTCGACCACGCCTACAACCTCGGGCACGAACCACTCCCGGCTCAGTCGGAGATCATCGGCGCGGTCAACGAGGTCTCTGAGCCGGGCGACGTCGTTATCTGCGCCGCCGGCTCGATGCCCGGCGACCTTCACAAGCTATGGCGGACTCGAAACCGCAAGGGGTACCACGTGGAGTACGGGTACTCATGCATGGGTTACGAGATAGCCGGCGGCGTCGGCGCCCGTATGGCTTGCCCTGACCGGGACATCTTCGTGATGGTCGGTGACGGGTCGTTCTTGATGATGGCGCAGGAGCTTGTCACCGCGGTCCAGGAGGGCATCAAGGTCATCGTGGTCTTAGTGCAGAACCACGGCTTCGCCTCGATCGGCGCTCTCTCCGAAGAACTCGGCTCGCAGCGGTTCGGAACCCGTTATCGAACGCGCAACTCCGAAACCTCCCGGCTGGACGGCGAGCTTCTGCCGGTCGACCTGGCGGCGAATGCGGCAAGCCTCGGCTGCACGGTGTACCGGGCCGGCGACATCGGATCGCTGAAGGAGGCTATCAGGAAGGCCAAAGTCGCGTCGGGCCCAGTAGTGATCCACATCGAGTCAGACCCGCTCATTCCCGCTCCAAGCAGCGACTCATGGTGGGACGTGCCGGTCTCGGAAGTCTCGGATCTCGAATCTACCGAGCGCGCGCGGGTCGTGTACGACGAACAGAAGGCAAAGCAGCGACATCTCATTTGATTGCAGGAAAGGAGTTCGTTTGAGGCTCATTACCCATTGGATCGATGGAAAGTCAACTGAGGGCGATTCCACCCGGAGGGGCCCCGTCTTCAACCCGGCGCTGGGCAGCCAGCAAGCGGAGGTACTCCTCGCAGAGTCCTCCGACGTGGACCGTGCCGTACAAGCTGCAGGGCGGGCATTCGAAGATTGGTCCGAGTCGTCGTTCAGCCGCCGCTCGCAGGTGCTGTTCGCATTCCGAGAACTGCTTCATGCTCGCAAGAGGGAGCTCGCCGAGCTGATCACCGATGAGCACGGCAAGGTGGTCTCGGACGCCGAGGGCGAGGTGCAGCGCGGGCTCGAGGTGGTCGAATACGCCTGCGGGATCCCGAGCCTTCTCAAGGGCGATTACTCCGACCAAGTCGCGAGCAACGTCGACAGCTTCTCGTTTCGTCAGCCGCTGGGCGTGGTCGCCGGCATTACTCCGTTCAACTTCCCGGCCATGGTGCCAATGTGGATGTACCCGGTGGCGATAGCGGCCGGGAATTGCTTCATCCTCAAGCCCAGCGAACGCGATCCGTCGGCGGCGCTCTTCGTGGCGGAGCTATGGGCCGAGGCCGGACTTCCCGACGCCGTCTTCAACGTCATCCAGGGCGACAAGGTGGCGGTGGACGGCTTGCTGGACCATCCCGGCGTGGCCGCCGTTTCTTTCGTAGGTTCGACTCCGATCGCTCGCTACATTCACGGGCGGGCGACGGCCAATGGTAAGCGCGTACAGGCTCTGGGCGGCGCCAAGAATCACGCCATCGTGCTGCCGGACGCCGATCCCGAGTACGCCTCCACCCATCTGGCCGCGGCTGCGTTCGGCTCGGCGGGGGAGCGATGCATGGCCATCTCGGCCGCGGTAACGGTGGGAGTCGCAGGAGACGTGCTGATGGAGGTGCTCGATCATCAATCGCGCGAGGTGCGCGTCGGGTCCGGCCGCGACCCGTCGTCCGACATGGGGCCCGTCATCACCCCCCAGGCACGGGATCGAATCGTCTCGCTCATCGACTCGGGAGAGCAGCAGGGCGGCAATGTGCGGGTGGATGGTCGCGGCATCAAGGTCCCGGACTACGAGAACGGATTCTTCGTCGGACCCACGGTTATCGATCATGTTTCAACAGACATGGATGTGTACACAAATGAGATCTTCGGCCCGGTACTGTCGGTAGTGCGGGCGGAAACGGTAGATGACGCAATCGACGTAATCAATGCCAACCCCTACGGCAATGGCACGGCCATCTTCACCTCGGATGGTGGTGCCGCCCGCAAGTTCATGCGGAAAGTGAAGGTGGGGATGATCGGGATCAACGTGCCGGTTCCGGTCCCTATGGCGTATCATTCGTTCGGCGGTTGGAAGGACTCTCTTTTCGGCGAGCACCACATCCACGGGCCCGACGGCGTTCGCTTCTATACCAGGGGCAAGGTCGTCACCTCACGTTGGCCAGAGATACATCATCGGGCGTCCTTCGACATGCCGACGGCCACGTGAGTCCTCGGCAGGGACCGAGAGGGGGGTAATGTGACCTCGAAGGGGTTGTGGCCGACCTCGAGTACCGATGCATCGAGTTATCTCCCCGAGCGGATTTCATCTCTTTCTTTAGGCATTCGCGGGCCGGCAGATCACGATCTCCACTCTCAAGAAATGCTTTGACGGTGTCGTGCGTCGAGGTGTCGTCCATGCCTCCACCGTTCCGCTGGTCGGAGCCGCGTGAGGAAGCGCGTCAGGCGACCGGGAGGTATTGGAAGCGGGCCATGCACATCTCGAGCTGGGCAACGGTGTCCGATGGCTGAGTTGCGAATTGGTTGGCACCCCGTGCTTTTCCCCACCGAGGGCTCAAGCGGTGCGGAGTTCATGGCTCAGCTCGATTCTATGTTGTCGGTCATCGAGGACCGCTTCGACTCGGTGTGGATCGATGACCACCTGCTTCCTTGGGCCGACTTCGTCGCGCCCGAGACGCCCGCGCTCGAGTGCCTCACCACGGTCGCCTATCTCGCCGGGCGTCATCCGGCGATCGACTTCGGGTCATTTGTGCTGTGCCAGGCCTACCGGAATCCCGCTCTCGTGGCGAAGATGGCAGCAAATCTCCAATTCCTCACGGGCGGGCGGTTCATCCTCGGCATGGGGGCAGGATGGATGGAGAAGGAGTACCACGCTTACGGGTATGCGTTCCCGGTGGGAAAGATCCGCATTGCCCAGCTGGCGGAGGCCGTGAAGGTCGTAAGGACGGCATGGAGCCACGGCACAGACTCGTTCGAAGGCCGCTTTTACTCGGTTTCCGACATCGTCTGCCGGCCCTTGCTCGACCCTCCACCTCCGATCCTCATCGGGGGCGGAGGTGAAAAACTCACCCTTCGGGTGGTGGCCGAGCAGGCCGACTGGTGGAACCTTAGCGGCACGCCCGAGAGCTACGCGCACAAGCTCGATGTCCTCAGGACCCACTGCGAGGCCGTGGGTCGCGATTACAACGAGATCGTCAAGACCTACGCGTCGGAAGTGGTGGCAGTTGCGGATAAGGAGTCTGAAGCTCGCCGGCTCGCGGAGGCCGTACCATTCAGCGACGTTTACCCGATCGTTGGGACCCCCGAGCAGGTAGCAGCCCTCCTCCGTCCCATCGTCGATCTGGGAGTGGAGCATCTGATGCTGCGCTTCGTCGACTTCCCATCCGTTGCCGGAGCGGAGCTTTTCGCCGATGCGGTGGCGCCGCTCCTTCGTGGCCACGACCTCGCCGCGGGCCCATAGGACCCGATTTATGCGGGCCCCTTCATGCTGTCGATTCCGGCATCCCGGCCAACATCGAGACGAATACGAGAAATTATCGGGTTCCACTCCGGTTCGTCGCGGAAACACCCCAGCAGAGTCTGCAAAGCTGTGTGATCGAAATCGCGGCAATATCCGTGCCCATCACGATGCAGACTCTCTGCAACTGAGCGCGGGAGACTAATTTGGACCTGTTCCGACCGAAGGGAAGCCTGGCTGCAGCCGGCGATCCTGTGATGCTCACCGCCACCGGCGCCGGATGGAGTTACTCGGGTCTGCACGTGGCGCGCATCGGACCCGGCGAGAAGCGGTCGTTCGACCTCGCCGCCTGTGAGGGGGCGGTGGTTCCCCTGAGCGGTTCGGCGGTGATCGAGACCGGCGACGGAAAAACCTTCAAGCTCGCCGGTCGAGCAGATGTCTTCGCCGCCATCTCCGACCTCTGTTACCTGTCCCGTGAGACGTCGTTCTCGATCACCTCCCAGAGCGGAGGCGAGTTCGCTCTCGCCACTGCAGTTGCGAAGGAGCGGACCGACTCTTTCTACCGAGCCGCATCGGAGGTGGAGGTGCAGATACGCGGGGCAGGTCCTGCCACGCGGCAGATCAACCAGCTGCTGGGAGCCGACACGGCTGGGCCCGACAACCTCATCGTGGTAGAGGTTCTCACTCCCGAGGCAAACTGGTCGTCATACCCCCCCCACAAGCACGATGAATTGTCTGACGACGAGGTCCCCCTCGAGGAGATCTACTACTTTCGGATCAGGGGCAAGGGTGGCTTCGGCCTTCATCGCACCTACACGGCCGACTGCGAGATTGACGCCACGGTCACAGTGGAGGACGGCGACGTCTTCCTGATCCCACGCGGGTTTCATGGGCCCTGCGTCGCCGCCCCCGGCTACGACATGTATTACCTCAACGTGATGGCCGGACCCGGTGACGAGCGGGCGTGGAGGATCTGCACCGACCCCGACCATGCCTGGCTGTGGGACGCCTGGGAGGGAGCTTCGCCCGATCCTCGGGTGCCTATGACAAGAGCCTGAGCGCTGAGCTCGCGAGGGGGACGCTTGCATGGAGCCTTCCTAAGCTCTGGTACAAGTGCGCAGTGCCGCGGGGATCCCGGCGCAGGTGATCAATGCGTCCCTCGGGCGGTGAACACACTCCACCGTTTCCCGTCCACGAGCGCGACTCCGACACTACCGTGTGAGGCACTCCGTCGGGTGTGAGAGAAGTCATGGCGCCTCATGATGCGTTCGAGACCAGTTGCTTGTCGCTTATGCATGAATGACCTCCGGCGTTTGATTGTCGTCGATTGCGGATCGGGCGTTTTCTGGCCGAAGTGCGTTCAGGCAGTTGTCAGGTGGCATGCGCACCGTTCAAGCAAGCAACGAATCAACGGACACTGCGTTGCTTGTTCAGCAGTGTCTCAGTTTCGGTGGCACACGATGCACGTACTTGAGAATCACAAGAGGTTCTCACAAAGTGCGGACCCGGTGACGGTTTAGTCGAGGAGGTTGCGATGCAGAGATTTAAGCTTGTTCCCCGCCACATGCCGTAGGACTTGCACTTACCGTGTTGACGGGGGGTGTTGGCGTGAATGCCGCGGCTTTGTCGGCGCCCAAGAACTCGAAAAGCGCGGCAGCTCGAAACAACTCCGGCCTGAAGGAGCGGCGAGTGGATCTCGCTACACCTAAGTTCTCTGATCCCACTTCCATCACGAATCCGTTGTTCCCTATCAGCGATCTGGATCAGGTCATTCAGTTGGGAGAGGACCAAGGTGAGCCTCTTCGCGTCGAGGTGACGTTGCTGCCCAAGACCAGGACAATCAAATGGAAAGGGCAGCAGGTGGAGGTGCTGGTTTCTCAGTTTATCGCCTACCTTGACGGCCGGGTGCTGGAAGTAGCAGTCGATTACTTTGCCCAGGCGGACGACGGGTCGGTGTGGTATTTCGGCGAGAAGGTCGATAACTACGAGAACGGCGTCATAGCCAATCACGATGGTAGCTGGCTGGCGGGCAAGGACGGGCGGCCTGGGATGATCATGCCCGCGAACCCCAAAGTTGGCGATGTCTACCGGCCCGAGAACATTCCAGGTCTGGTCTTTGAAGAGGTCACCGTCAAGGCCGTCAACCAGGTTGTCGACGGCCCCCAGGGCCACATCGAGGGAGCGATACGGGTGGAGGAGCTGCTCATGGACGGCACCACCGAAGACAAGATGTTTGCTCCGGGCTACGGTGAGTTTCTTGCCAGAGCCGAAGATGAGCTCGTGATCCTCGCTCTTGCCGTGCCCATCGATGGCCAAGGGGGATCCCTGCCGGGCGCACTCAAGGTCTTGTCGAGAGGCGCAGCCGAAATTTTCGATGGCGCCTCCGCAGGAAACTGGAATGACACCTCCGCGACGCTCGATTCCATGTCGGCAGCGTGGGAGAGTTATCAAAGCGGTAGCACGCCAAAGCTGCTCGAGACTCAAGCAGATATTGCTGTTCAAGCTCTCGACAGAGCGGTCGACGCGAAAAGACCCGGACGTGTGCGGCAGGCAGCCGTTCGGTTTGGACTTGCAAGCCTGGACTTTGAGCTTCGATACCGGCACTTCGAGAAGGTGGATCTGGACCGAATCGGGCTCTACGGAAGACGGCTCGTCGCCGACAACGAGGCCGGTA
>JACDAL010000112.1 GCA_013695465.1 Actinomycetota bacterium
ATCTACTGGGACATCATCCTGCCGCTGTCGAAGCCCGCTCTCGCCACCTTTGCGGTGTTTCTCTTCATCTGGACCTGGAGCGATTTCCTCGGGCCCCTCATCTATCTCAGCACCGACTCCAAATTCACCCTGCCGGTGGGGCTTGCGCTGCTCAACGATCAATACAACAGCGATTGGGAACGGCTCATGGCGGGCAATGTGGTGGGGTTGATACCGTTGGTCATCGTCTACGCGGCGGCGCAGCGCTACATAGTGCAGGGCATCGCGCTGACCGGGATCAAGTAAGAGCGGACCGGGGAGCGAGCTCATGGGACGCGTTCTGGCCTTCATGGCGCCACGCCAAGTTGGAATCACAGAGTACGAGGACCCTTTCTTGGGACCCGATGAGGTGCGCGTCCGGACCCTCTACTCGGGTATCTCCGCGGGCACCGAGCTAACCGCCTACCGAGGCTCGAACCCCTATCTCAGCAAACGTTGGGATGAGGACCAAAGGGTCTTTCGCGAAGACACTGCCAGCGCTGCCTATCCGGTCGAAGGATGGGGCTACGAGGAAGTCGGGCAGATTATCGAGACGGGGTCGGAGGTGGGAGCCGTCGCAGAGGGGGATGTCGTGTGGGGGGCGTGGGGTCATCGCACCACACACGTCATGTCCGAGCAGGACGCGGCGTCGAGACTCCTTGCGCCAGACGTTGAGCCCATCAATGGTGTCTTCTCCCAGATCGGGGCTATCGCACTCAACTCGGTACTCGATGCCGACATCCATGTGGGCGAAACCGTGGCGGTGTTCGGGCAGGGAGTGCCGGGACTGATAGCCATGCAACTCGCTCGCAGCAACGGTGCCCGGGTGATCGCCGTCGACCGCCTCCCACATCGTCGCGAGATGTCCTCCCGGCTCGGCGCCGAGCACGTGATCGATGCCCCCGGTGCGGCCGAGACGATAAAAGGCCTCACAGGGGGCAGGGGGGCGGACGTCTGCATCGAGCTGAGTGGCGTCTATCCCGCGCTTCACGAGGCCATACGTGCAGTTGCCTACAACTCCCGAGTCGTTGCTTCAGGCTTCTTCCAAGGTGGAGGGTCGGCACTCTTTCTCGGTGAGGAGTTCCACCACAACAGGGTTGAGGTCGTGTGCTCGCAGATTTCGGGAGTGAGCCCCCGGCTCGACCATCGCTGGAACGAGGCGCGTCTGAGGAACACGGTCATGACGCTCCAGGCTGACGGCACGATCGAGTTCGAGTCACTGGTCAGCCACGTCTTTTCTTTCGAGGACGCCGCGCAAGCCTTCGAGCTACTTGATGAGCGCGCTGCGGAAACCGTGCAGGTAGTGCTTCGATTCTAATGGGACGCGAGTGAAGCTCTCCTGTCAGGAACATCTCATTCCGGGCGAAAGTCTGGTTCAGAAATGGGAGCACTTGCAGAGCTGGGGCTACGACGCGATCGAGCTGCACGGACACGGTGACTTCGTTTTCAGGGCCCGTCTGGATGAGCTTCAGGCGGCGCGCCGGGCCGGTGTCGCGATGCCGACCGTGTGCGTGATCATGGATCACTTCATCGGCGACTTCGACGCAGGCAAGCGAAGAGACGCGATCGAGAACATGAAATCGCTGCTCTCGGTCATGTCAGAGATCGGAGGCGAGGGTGCGATCACACCAGCCTCCTACGGGATGTTCTCCCGGCGGCTCCCGCCCTATGAGCCACCCCGCACCGAGGCAGAGGACCGAGCGGTGCTTGTCGAGGGGCTCACAGAGCTAGGCGAGCACGCCGGGCGTGAGGGCGTGAGGGTCTATCTCGAGCCTCTCAATCGCTACGAGGACCACATGGTGAACTCGCTGGCGCAGGCGGTGGAGTTGGGCGACGAGGTCGGGCTCGACTCGGTGAAAGTGATGGGAGACCTTTTCCACATGAACCTGGAGGAGGACGATCCGCCGGCGTCGATACGGGCCGCGGGCGGCCACCTGAGGCACGTCCATCTCGCCGACAGCAACCGGGCACATCCCGGGACCGGCCACGTGGACTTCGCAGGGGCCCTGGCGGCCCTGAGGGATATCGGCTTCGACGGCTATATGGCCCTCGAGTGCGGGCTGAGGGGCGATGCGAGCATGGTGCTGCCGGAGGTTGCCCGTTACCTGCGGGGCCTCGGCCCTACGGCACCGGTTTGAGTCCCGGACCGAGCCAATTCGAACAGGGAGTCGATCGAGTACGCGCTCCGGCCCCAGGGAAACTCAGCCCTTGAGCGCCCCGGCGGTAACTCCCTTGACGAACGTGCGCTGAAAGATCAGAAAGATCACGATGACCGGCAGGATCATGATGACGCTGCCGGCGGCGATCAGCTCGAAGTCCTGGACCCGGCCCGACGCAAAGATGTAGAGACCCGTAGACAGCGGCCGGTTCTCCTCGCCCGGCAGATACAGAAGCGGCATCAGGAACTGGTTCCAGGACTGGAAGAAAACCAGCACGCCGAGCACGGCGATCCCGGGGGCGGCCAGCGGGAGCATGACCTTGCGAAACACCTGGAACTCGGTGGCTCCGTCGACGCGCGCCGCCTCGGCGAGCTCATTGGGCAGGTCCTGGAAGAAGGCTCGCATTAGAAAGATGCCCAGTGGCACTCCGAAGCCGGCGCTTCCAGCGATTCCCGGAAGGATCACCGCCCACACCGAGCCGAACAAGCCGAGATCGATGAGCTCGTAGAACAACGGGATCATGATTGACGTAAACGGGATCATCAGACCCAGCATGAAGGTGAAGAAGATGAGGTTTCGCCCGGGAAACTGAATTCGAGCCAGCGCGTACCCTGCCATGGTCGACAGGACTATCGTCCCGGCCACGGTGGGAACGGTAATCAACAGCGTGTTCTTGAAATAGCCGCCGAAACCGCCGAGAGTCCACGCGTCGCTGATCGTTGCGAGGCGGATGTTCTCGAACAGCGCGAACGGATTGACGTTGATCGAGACCGGGTCCCTGAGCCCAGTCGAGACAACGAGTATGAATGGATACAACGTGATCACGCCGAACAAAACCAGGATCGCGTAACGGCTGCCGGTGGCCGCCATCCTGCGGTGCAGAGGGGAGAACATGCGAGTGTGTTCGGCCGGAGCTCCTACGCTAGCCACGCTCGCGCCCTCCCTCACGCAGCTTGATGAAGACGACAGCGGCGACTAGGCTCAAAACGGTTATCAGGATCGACACCGCGGTTCCGTACCCTACGCTGTTGCGCTGGAAGGCCTGGTTGTACGCGTAGAAGCCGAGCACAGACGTCCGGTTACCCGGCCCCCCATTGGTCATCACGATGATGAAGTCGATGACTGCGAACCCGCCGATAAGCGTGATCGAGGTCACCAGTGTCAGTACCGGCGCAATCGCGGGGATCACCACGTAACGGGCTCGCTGCAGCCAGTTGGCGCCGTCGATCGCAGCAGCATCGACCACATCCGTGTTGACGCCCTGAAGGCCGGCGAACAGCAGGACAGTGACGAAGCCGAAAGCACTCCAGATGGCCGCCCCCAGGACGGCGTACAACGCGGTGTCGCCGTCGGCCAACCACCCTCTCGTGAGGTAGTCGAAGCCAATGAGCTCCAAGAAGCTGTTTAGTACGCCGTACAGCGGGTGGTAGATCCAGTTCCACACGAGCCCCACTACCACGATCGGAAGCAGGTAGGGCAGGAAGAACAGCGTGCGAAACACCAGTGCGAAGCGCGGCGTGCTCCACATGATCATGGCCAGCAACAAGCCGACGGAGACGGGCACCACCGTGCCGATCACTATCCACACCAGGTTGTTGCGGAACGCCTCATAGAGCTGCGGGTCTTGCAGCATCTCGGCGTAGTTGGCGAGCCCCACGAAGTTCTTGGCCAGCGTCGCTCCGTTCCAGTCGGTGAGACTGAAATAGACGGAGTTCAAGAAGGGGATAAGCATCAGCAGGATGTAGAGAGCCAGCGCGGGCGCGATGAACAATGCCGCAGTCCATAGCTCCGAGCCGCGCGCTGTTGACGCTCCCGCGCGCCGGGCGATAGCACGCCGTCGCCCCCGGCTTGCGGGCCGGGGGCGAGTCGCGACCTTTGTTTCGGCCATTTGGTGGGCCTACGGCTTCTCTAGCGTCTCGCCGTTCGCCTTGGCCTCGGCGTAGGCATCCTGAAGGGCGTCGGCCTGCTCTTGCGCCGTCCGTTCTCCTGCGAGGACGCTCTGGAAGCCTTTGAACATAACGTCGTTGAACCCCGCCGGCGCCAGTACGTCGATGTTGTAGCCGAAGGAGTCCGGGTTCTCGGCCTCCGCAAGATCGTCGAGCACGCTTCGGAACAACGGCGTGAGATCAAGTTCGGAAGTGTCGACCTTGAAAGCCGGGATTGTGTTGGCGCGCTCGAGATCCTCCTGTACCCGCTGCTCGTTGAACTGCAGGTAGTCGATCAGCTTGAGAGCGGCCTCGGGCTCTTCGGTATCGGCGGCCACGAACAGGCCCCCGCCCACCCCGGAGGGCGGAGCGATCCCGGTGTCGTCGATGGCGGGGAAGGGGAAGAAGCCGACCTTGAAGTCCTGGACCGTGGAATCGATCTCGGGAACGAGCCAGGTACCGGTGGGGGCCATCGCGGCCTTACCCGCGTAGAACAGGTTGTTCGCGTCCTCATAGGTGATGGCGTTGACGTCCTCGGGGTAATAGCCCTTCTCGACGAACTCGGAGAACATCAGGTCGATGCCCTCGACCACTTCGGGGCTGTTCCATTTGGCGTCTCCGTAGAGGGCCTGGTCGAGCCCTTCGGGGCCGAGCACGTTGCTGGCGGCGATGCTGAAGAGGTGACCTGCAGGCCACTGCTCCTGATCGCCGAACGCAAAGGGAATGAGTCCCTCGGTCTTGACCGCCTGGGCGATCTGGTCGAGCTCCTCGATCGTCTGGGGCTCCTCGAAGCCAAGCTCGCTGAAGAGGTCCTGATTGTAGAAGACGCCGATCTCCTCGACCGAGCCGGGGACCCCAGAAAGGACGCCGTCGTATGTCACGCGCGCCTTGGCCCAGTCGTAGACCGGCCAGTCGTGCTCCTTGTAGGCATCCTCCAGCGGGTAGAGCAGGTCCGCCTTGGCCAGGACGCCGGCGAACCCGGGGCCCGTGTCGAAGCCGAACACATCGGGCGGTTGGGGGGAGCGCAACCGGGTCTGGATGACCGTGCGCTGGTCCTCGGCGCTGATCGACTCGCGCTCCACATCGATGTCGGGGTTCTCGGCCTCGAAGTCCTCGATGATCGTCTTGGCTTCCGCCTCGAGCTCGGGGGTCTCCTCGATGCCCACGAAGTAGCGGATCACCGTCGGGCCCCCTTCTTCTGAGCCCCCGTCACTGCTCGATCCCCCGGTCCCGCTGATGCAGGCGCTGAGAAGCAATGAACCAAGCGCCGCGCCGACGATCATGCGCCTTGACACCGTCCCTGGACCTCCCCCGTAAGCCGCTACCTACTACCCCGATCGTACTCCTCTGCCGTTCTGGCGAGAACCGTGAACGATTGCGTCCCTTCGAGGCGAGAGCCGGCCGAAAGGTTGTCACACTTCAGGGGCATCCTCGGATGTCGTTGACGGTCCCCGGCCCCCGTTGACCACGGGCCAGCCGTCCCGCCACTCGATGGGATCCAGGAACAGCATTCGGTTGCCGAAGGTGTCGTCGCGATCGAAGGCGTGGTACACGATCCAGTCCCGGCCCCCTTCGTCGCGCACGGTGGCGTTGTGACCGGGGCCCAGGAACCTCTTGTTCGCGGCCAGGATCGGGTTCTCGGGGCCGCGCCTGAAGGGACCAAAGGGCGAGCGAGAGCGAGCCACCAGGACCGCGTAATGAGGGTCGGGCTCGCAGCACGCATCGCCCGAGTACATCAAGTAGTAGTAGCCGTCTCGCTCGACGACCCAGGCCCCCTCGAGCAGACCCTCATATTCTCTGTCCGAGGCGTAGAGCACCGGCTTGGGCTCACCCACAACGTCGAGCCCGTCGCCGGTCAGTCGCTGAACCCGCAGCGGAGCGCTGTTCGAACCCCAATAGATGAGGTTGTCGCCCTTCGTGGTCATTACGAAGGGATCGATGGTCGTGAAGCGCGGCCCCCTCAGGAGCGGCTGTGGACGGCCTTCGAAAGGGCCGGTGGGGGAGGAAGAGGTAGCGACACCGATGGCGAAGCCCGCCGAGCCGTACTGACGGGCGGAGATGTAGAGGTTGTAGGTGTCGCCGATGCGAATTACGTGGGGCGCCCACACGTCGGTCGTGACCCACTTCGGCAGTTCCGGCAACGCGTCGCCGACGTGTTTCCAGTGAACGAGATCCTTCGAGCGCAGCACCGGTACGTACTCGAGGGTGGGCCACGGGCTCTGCGTCGTGTAAGCGTAGTAGAAGCCGTCGTCGGCCTTGATAACCGAGGGGTCGGGGGCGTCGTGGCGCAGCACCGGGTTCGTAAAGGCGGGCTCGCCGGTCCGAGTGCTCACGACCCAAGCGCCGCAGACTGCGAGCGCGAGGACTAGCAACACTGCGATAAGGAGCCGTCTCCGTGTCATGTGCTGAGCCGATTCTCCCACGCGGCCCCCTCGGGCCCAGAACTCCGTGTACCCACCACCTCACAGGTGATCACGGCCAGCCCTCGGGCCCCGACCCCCCGCATCTTCGCGCTCTCAACCTATGGTCACCACAAGTGTTTTCCGAGTTCTTTGGTCCCCAATTGCTGAGGTCGCGGCGAGCGGGCGAGAGAGGGCTCCGCAGCGGCTGCGCGCCCATTGGGGTCAAGTCCACCGGAGGGCTGATGGATCACATAGTCGATCTCGTCGAGCTTGGCCGTCACTGCCCCGGCGGTCCCCGCCCGGCATCCGGGTTCGGAGGTGTGAGCTTTCCTTCTTTTCGATCCTCCGCGGTCTTGTTCTGATGGCACCCATAGCACCGCCATTTCAGATTGCCGGTCGAAGCCAAGCCTCCGGCGACATGAGGCTCGCTGTGTTCCTTC
>JACDAL010000130.1 GCA_013695465.1 Actinomycetota bacterium
GACGTGACCGAGGTCGGCCCCGCAGCGGGCGGCGACTACGCCTGGCCCAACGTGCTGCGCGAGCCGGTGGGTGGCTACCTCCGGATCTTGATAGACGGCGCCAGATGTCCGACCAACACGCAGCAGAACCAGGTGCTCGCCTACTCCCGGCTCCTGTAGAGAACCTGAGCTGCCGGGCGCAGCAACAGCAGCTCGATCCTCTATCCTGTGTGATCCGTGGCGGCCTTCGGGCCGCCACGTTGGCGTGAGACCCCGACGGCCGCCGACTCACGACCGATCCCGAGCAAGAGAGGTGCGATGGAGATGAGGAAGCTGGGGTCCCACGGGCCCGAGATAACCACCGTCGGCTTCGGCTCATGGGCGGTGGGAGGGGCCTACAAATTCGGCTGGGGGCCGACCGACGACGACGAGTCGGTGGCCGCCATCTGCCATGCCCTGGACGCGGGCGTCAACTGGGTGGATACGGCGGCCGTCTACGGCCTCGGTCACTCGGAGGAGGTTGTGGGTCGAGCGCTCGAGGGACGCAACGCCGGCGAGGACGTCTTCGTGTTCACGAAGTGCGGTGGGTTCTTTAGAGAGGAGCTTGGCAAGGTCGAATATGACCTCCGCCCCGAGTCGATGCGACGGGAGTGCGAGGATAGCCTCGGTCGCCTCGGCCTCCAGCGCATCGATCTCTATCAGATCCACTGGCCTGACAACTCGACCGGAACCCCCATCGAGGAGTCGTGGGGGACGATGACGGAGCTCGTGGACGAGGGCAAGGTCCGGTGGGCGGGCGTCTCCAACTTCACGGTGGAAATGCTCGATACATGCGAGGCCATCCGCCACGTCGACTCTGTCCAGCCGCCCCTGAACCTCATCAAACGAGCCGCCCGGCAGGAGGTGATCCCGTGGGCCAAGTCTCACGGCACGGGCGTCCTCGCCTATGCCCCCATGTCCTCCGGCCTGCTCACCGGGAAGTACGACCGCCACAGCCTCGATGACCTTGCCCCCGACGACTGGCGGCGCAACTCAGCCGCCTTCAAGGAGCCCGAGCTGTCCCGAAACCTCGCTCTGGTGGAGGAGCTGGGCGACATCGCCCGCTCCCACGGCCTGCCACTTCCCGTTCTGGCTGTGGCCTGGGCGCTGGCTGTCCCCGGGGTCACCGGCGCCATAGTCGGGGCCCGTAGGCCCGACCAGGTCGACGGATGGCTTGAGGCTGGCTCCGTCGAGCTCGACTCTGCGGCCCTCGAGGAGATCGAGGGTGCCGTGAGGCGGTCGGGCGCGGGCTCCGGATAAGTGCACCTTTGCGACAGTCCCGACGGCTCCGCCGAGGTCGGAATTGGGATTCTTATCGCACCAGCGCAGGAGCATTACCCGTGAGCCACGGGCCGGCCGAACAACCCGACGAGCAGGCGCTCGGTCAACGACTGCACCTGGGTCGCCATCTTGATGTAGCCCTTCTCGGGACCTCCAAAGGGGTCCTGGATGTCCTCGCCGGGAACGAAATCGGCCCCGGCGCGGGCATCGTGAGCGCGCTTCAATGCGGCCCGCGCCCGGTCGTCCGGGTCCGCCTCCTCCGGGCTCTCGATGATCTCCAGCAGGCGCACCAGCTCGACCAGCGTGAACGTCTTATCGTAGGGAGCGCCTTTTTCGACCACGGCGGCGGCGACGTGGCTGCGCTCGAGACCGATGATGAGATCGAGCTCTTCCAGGGTGACGTCTGCCAGAGGACGGGCTCGGTGGGCGGACACATCGAGCCCCACGCTCATACCCGCCTGCATGACCTCGGGCAGGGCAGGAGCGGGTCCCAGGTCGAGAAGGCCGGCGGAGGACACCTCCACGGGCAGAGAGGCTGCGTGTGCCCGTACGAAGCCCTCGGCGATGGGGCTGCGACAGCGGTTGCCCGTACACAGGAACAGGATTCGGAACATACAGGCCAGTATCCCAGCTCCGATGGCTGAGCCGGCGAAGTCCGAACCGGCGAGGGACGTCCCCAAAGCGCGCCCTAAGCGCAAGATTGCGCTCGTCCTCCTTGGGGCGGTCCTGGTGATCGCCTCGCTGAGCACCTTTGTCGTCATCCCAGTGGCTCAGGACCTGCAGGCGGCTCAAAGACTGTTGAGCCGCTCGCGCAACCTCGAGGTGGAGACGCTGCGTCCGGCGAGACAGCGTCTCGCCCACGCCCGGGGCCGCCTCCACTCGCCCGCTGCGGCACTACTGCGCCTGCTGCCGGTCGCACGCCAAAACATCGATGCACTGCGGGCGGTGGCCGGGTCGGGACTCGAAGTCGTCGACGCCGGCATCGTCCTCGCCACGGCCCTTCGCCGGGCCGAGCAGCAAGGTTTGACGCGCCCGGGGCGAATCCGGATCGCAGCCCTGCGGGAGCTGCAGGAGCCGGTGAACGGTCAATCGGACGCTCTGGGCCACCTCGAGAGGGCGCTGCGCTCTCATCGTGGGGGATGGCTGCTCCCGCCTCTCTGGGACCGTGTCGACGTTCTGCTGAGCCAGGCAGAGGATCTGAGCGAGGCGGCCGAGGCGGCCGCAGGGGTAGTGGACATCGCCCCCGGCCTGCTGGGGTCGGACGGGCCTCGTGAGTACCTCGTGTTGCTGCTCAACAACACAGAGCTGCGCGGGGCGGGCGGAATTCTCTCCGGCATCGGCTCGCTCACAATCGACCAGGGGCGGATCGAGCTCGGCGACTTTTCTCACTACAAGGACCTCGCCGATCCGCCGCCGTTTCGAAGGGTGCCCTCGCCGCCCGACTTCAAGGCCCACTTCGCCACCTACCACGCCGACACCACGAGGTGGGTCACGACCTCGTCCTCTCCGGACGTGCCCGACGTCGCACTCGTGGCAAGAAGGCTCTACGCGCTCTCCGTCGGGCCGGTGGTGGACGGCGCCATCGTGGTGGACCCGCGCGGCCTCACCGCCCTGATGCCGCGCCGGGCCCGAATCAGGGTCCCCACCACCAACCGGGTGCTGCGGCGCGACGACGTCTCCGATTACGTCTACTCGGACGCCTACAGCCAGCTCGGGGGGGCCGAAGACCGTCGCCGGGAGTCTCTGATCGTGGTGGGGCAGGCTGCGTTTTCGTCGATCCTGGAGAGCCAACTCGACGCCTCTTCGCTGACCGAGGACGCGGCGGCGGCCGCGGCCGGGGGGCACCTCCGGGTGGTCTCATTCGATCCGAGGGAGCGCCGGGTTCTCGAATCGGCGGCTATCACCGGCAACCTCGGCGCTCCAAGCGGCGACGCCGCCATGGCGACGGTGCAGAACCTCGGCGGCAACAAGCTCGACTTCTACTCCCAGCGCAGCCTGTCTCATGCCTGCAGGATCGATCCCGGCGGTCCGACCACCTGCCAGACCGCGGTGGACATCAAAAACCGAACCCCACTCGGGCTCACACGCTACGAGTTCCAGTATTTCCCGTACGGGCTGTTCAAGAATTTCGTGGAGGTCTATGTGCCCGCCGAGGCGCGGCTTGAGGCGGTACGGTTGGGTGGCCGGCCCATCGAGTTCATCACCTATAAAGAGGACGGCTACAAGTCGGTCGGCGTCTACCTCGAGATTCCCCGCAGCGACACGGCGAGGATGACGGTGCGCTACACCCTGCCGGAGCAGAAGAGCGGTTATTCGCTGGAGGTTCGTCCCCAGCCCTTGACCGAGGACGGGGAAATCGAGCTGCGGCTGGCCACCCCGCCCGACTGGCAACTGACCGGGCCCGACGGAGCGCGTATAGAAACCGGGCGACTCGTCTATCGGGGCCGCTTCGATCGGGCACTAACGCTAGAGGCCGGTCCCAGTGATAGGACCGGCCTCTCGTCGCTCTGGTTGGAGCTTTCCAGGTTCTGGAACGAGCCCCTCTTCTAACTGACTCTGGTCTAGGCGTCTGCCTTGGCTCGTGCCGCCCGCACCGCAATCGTGCCGAGGGCGACTGCGCCCGCACCGACGATCACGAACAGGGTGACATCCCCGCCGGTGAACGGAAGAGTCTGACCGCGATCCTGGACGCTGGGACCCACACCGGGGGCCGGCACAGGTCCGGGCTTCGTTATCCTGTTGGGACCGACGTCAGGTGGAGTGTCGTCCGACCCTGTTTGGGCCAGCGCAACGCCTCCCAGCGCCATGAAGGCGGCTGCCAACAGCCCCACCACCGAAATCCTCAAAAACTTCACAAGTTCCCCTCTCTCGAACCGGGCTTGGTATTCGGCCGCGCCGCCCACTCGTTTCCGTGTGCCGGGAGGTTCAATACCTACCACCAGCTTTCTGCAGGTGGCTGATGCCCATGATACGCGCAGGGCTGGGATCGTTCAAGGCACAGCCGCAAATACCACCTACTTGGGCTAGTCGTCCCTCGATTGGGCTAGTCATCCACCGCCTTAGCGCCGTTGTAGACTGACGCTAGAAGTATCTCACGTCCAGTTCTATGACGACGGCCTGTTGAGGGGCCGTGCGTGGATTGCGTATCTGATTTCTTTTCGCGATCATCTAAGATCGTTCTCGAAGTGTGGTTCTGCTGAGATCGTTAACTTCGTCGTCACAGCGTGCCACAGACGCAAAGCCCCGACTCACGAAGAAGAGGCTCACCTTGTCACAAAACCAGTTCGATAAGCACGGCACTCAGATGGAAGGCTTCGACATCCAGCAGTACCTCGCCGTCATTCGGTCGCGCAAGTGGCTCATTGTGTCGGTCACCGCGCTGGTCCTGATCGTCGCTCTCGCCTTCTCCTATCAGCAGAAGCCGGTCTACGACTCAGAAGCCCAGGTCCTGGTTGAGCCCTTCGCACAGGGCGTCGACCAAACTGATTTCGAGGCGCTGAATCTCGAGACCGAGGTACTCATCGCCACCTCGCCCGAAGTCGCCCAGCTCGCTGCGAAAGACTCCGGAGCCATCGATGGAGGAGAGCTCTTGCGAGGGCTCGAGGTCGTCTCGGCTCAAGACACCGAGGTGCTGCTGTTCCGCTATACCCACTCCGACCCAGACGTCGCCCAGGCACGTGCGCAGGCTTTCGCACAGGCTTACGTCGACCACCGCGCTCAATCGGCCCAGGGAAACCTCGACGAGCGCGCCGGCATAATTCAGACCACCATCGCAACACTCAACGAACGGGTCAGGGCACTCGAAGAGCAGATCGCTGCTACCAGCTCCACTATCGAGCAAGCAAACCTGCAGGCAGAATCCGATCAGTACAGCGAGACAATCTTCTTCGAGCGTCAGAAGCTCCTGAACATCGCCGCCCAGAGCAACCAGGATCTTGGGCGGGTGCTCTACGATGCCTATCTCCCGACCAGGCCCAGCAGCCCCAACCACAGCAAGACCGGTGCGATCGCTCTGCTTGCAGGGCTCGCCCTGGGAGTAGGCGCAGCCTTCCTCAAGGAACGGCTCGACGACCGGCTCGACGGTCGCGCTGGTCTCGAGAGCATCTTCGGGGCCTCGGTGCTTGCGGTCGTGCCTCGCTCACCGCAGTGGCGCAAGGCGTCCGAAGCGTATCTCGCAACCGAGAGCGATCCCCATTCGGTCGTCTCAGAGGCTTACCGCACATTGCGCACGGGGCTGTTGTTCGCCGCTTCGCAGCGTGAGAGCAAGTCCGTCCTCATCACCAGCGCTCAAGCGGGCGAGGGCAAGACTGCAACCACGGCCAACCTCGGAGTCGTGCTTGCCCAGGCCGGCAAGCGCGTGATCATCGTGTCCGCCGACCTGCGCAAGCCACGCCTCAACAACTTCTTCAACACCAGAGCGCCCAGGGGTCTTACGAATGTTCTGGCCGGTGAATGCCGGGCAACCGAGGCGCTCGTTCCTGTGAGCGCAGCGGCCAGCAACCTCAGGCTGCTGCCCAGTGGGCCCATCCCCGGAAACCCGGCCGAGCTGTTGGGCTCCGAGGCAATGCGCAAGCTCATTGCCGAGTTGCGCGGCGCTGCGGACTTCATACTGATCGACGTTGCGCCGATCCTGGCAGTGGCCGACGCTATGACGCTGGCCCCGATGGTGGACTCTGTGCTGTTCATCGCCGACGCTGGACAGGCCACCGGCGGTGGAATTCAGCAGGCCCGATCGCAGCTCGACCAGGTCAACGCCCGTGTCGTCGGCGCGGTTCTCAACAACTTCGATCCGTCGAAGTCTCGCGGCTACTCGGTGGCGGCCCCCTACACCCACTACCGTCATGCAGCCGAAGGCTCCTCCAAGCGGTCATCGGTGGTGCCGTGGAAGAAGGCGTCGCGCGGCAACTGAGGGTCTTGAGGTCTGCCTTCTGAGATAGATCGTTCGTGCTCTCGACGAAAGGTTAGACACACATGGGTGCACTCGCCAAAACGGTGACTGAAAGCGAAGCCATGCGCAAAGTCGCCATCCCCGCCTATCGCATGTACGCCCGTGCGATGGTGTTCAACAGGGGGCCGCGCGTGCTCGCCAACAGCATGCCCAAGACCGGTACGCACCTGGTTGCGGCCCTTCTCAAGAACCTGCCACACATGCTGTTCTCGGGCCGGCACCATACGCTGCCACAATTCGAGCTTCCCGGCGCGCCTCGCGCCACCGAACGACGCGGAGTATGGAAGGTCGACTGGGACCGGCTCGAGCGTGCGCTGGCGGCGGTCAACCACGGCCAGTACATGACCGCCCACTTCGCTCCCGCTCCCGAGCTACTGGCGATTCTCGAGAAGCTCGAGTACAGGAACATCATCATCATGCGCGACCCTCGCGATGCGGCGGTATCGAGTGCGTTCTACATCACAAGGCTCAAGCGGCACTTCCTGCACGAGCGCTACAACACCGAGCTCCATACGCCGGGCGAACGCATAATGGCTTCCATCACGGGACTTCCTCCCACCGACCGTTACCGGGGCCTCGGCTCGATCGGGAGCCGGGCCGGTCGCTACAGGCAATGGTTCGACGTGCCCAGCACATACGGATGCCGCTTTGAGGACCTCATCGGGCCGAGCGGCGGCGGTGATGCAGCCAAGCAGCTCGAGGTCGTTACCGCGATCGCACGCCACGTCGATCGCGAGGTCTCAGACGACGAAGCCGAACGGCTCGCACACAGGACCTGGTCACAGGACAGCTCCACCTTCCGCAAGGGAACGATTGGCGACTGGCGCAACCACTTCACCGAGGAACACAAGAGGGCGTTCAAAGAGGTAGCAGGGGACGAGCTCATCAAGCTCGGCTACGAGAACGACTACGACTGGTAGCGGGCGACTCGGGCGAAACCGGCGTGGCCGACACCCTTGGTTTTGGTGGTGGAAGCGAACCGTGGACATTTGCCCACAGAAAATTGTGGGTAAACGCGGACCGTGGACATTTGCCACCGCCGCAGCAAGGCGGGCCGGGGTGACCGCCCACACGTGCCGGAATCTAGAGGTAGCCGAGCCTCTTCAAAGCGTCGCCGAATCGATCCTCTATCAGACGAGCCTGGTAGGGCTTCAATTTTTCCTGCCACCCCGCCACCGAACCGGTGTTGATGAAACGAATATCTGCACGTGCTCGTTCGCGCCAGCCTCGCTCGCGCGCGCTGTCCTCCTTGGCTCGCATCCGATGCAGCGAATTGTTCTCTATGGCCATGCCGACGAGCTCGCGGCTGGAGGGCGCATCGAGAAACTCAAGCGCGCGCATGAACACCCCTTCGGTATCGCTTCGCAGGTCCTCGAACTTGACGAGGTGAAGACGGCCGCTGCGGGCCGAGGAACTATTGAGCCAGAACTCGATGTGGTCACCCCACGCCCCCCAGGGGTTCGAAGTCCCCTTGACGAAGTCGATCAAGAAGTCGTCGAAGCTGCCGGTCTCGATACCCGACCTTCTCAGCCACGAATACTCCGAAGCGACGACGTCGCGTGCGTC
>JACDAL010000160.1 GCA_013695465.1 Actinomycetota bacterium
CCTGCGGCGTCAGCTCGAGGTCATGCGTCTGTCGCTGCTCGGAAACCAGATGAACCCCGGTCAGCGAAGCCGCATCGTCGAGCTGTCGACTGCGGTCGAAAGCGAATTCGCCTCCTTTCGCCCCGAGATCCAAGGCCGCCATGTGTCAGATAACGACATTCTCGAGATCCTCGTGAGTTCCCCGGACGAGAGCACGAGGCGCCGCGCTTGGGAAGCATCCAAGGAGATCGGCGCACGAGTCTCCGAACGGGTGCGAGAGCTCGCCCGCACCCGCAACGAAGTCGCCATCGACCTGGGTTTCTCCGATTACTATCGAATGTCGCTGCGTTTGCAGGAGCTCGATGAATCGTGGCTGTTCGAGACCTTGGACCAGCTGGAACGGCTTACCTCAGAGCCGTTTCGGGCGTGGAAGCAGCGGCTCGATGCCACCCTTTGCGAGCGCTTCGGTGTCGAGAGGGTCTACCCGTGGCATTACGCCGACCCATTCTTTCAACACCTCCCCGCGGCAGGTGGACTCAACCTCGACGAGTCGCTTGCTCAAACTGATGCAGCTGATGTCTCGCTTCGAACGTTCGCTGCTTGGAGCATCGACCTTCGCGGTGTTCTCGACGACTCAGATCTTTATCCGCGGGCGGACAAATGCCAGCATGCGTTTTGCATCGATATCGATCGCAGCGGTGACGTCCGCATCCTTGCCAACGTTGTGCCGGGCGAGCGCTGGGTCGAGACCATGCTGCACGAGTCGGGCCACGCGGCTTACGACATCTCGATCGATCGGAGTCTTCCCTATCTCCTGCGCCGCCCCACCCATACTTTCGTTACCGAGGCGATCGCGATCCTGTGCGGCCGCTTGGTTCGAGACCGGCGATGGCTGACCAAGACCGCCGGGATCAGAGAGGAAGATGTCAATGAGCTGTTGTCGGGCCTGGCCCACGCGGCCGCGGCCGAAAGGATCCTGTTCGCTCGCTGGGGCCTTGTAATGACCCATTTCGAACGCGACCTCTACTCGGATCCGGAGGCGGATCTGGACGCTCGCTGGTGGGAGCTGGTCGAGCGGTTCCAGCTCGTGAGGCCGCCGCCGGATCGAAGAATGCCCGACTGGGCGGCCAAGATCCACGTGGCAGTGGCCCCCGTCTACTACCACAACTACCTGCTGGGAGAGCTGCTGGCATCTCAGATCGAGGGGGTCTGCGAGCGGGACGCAGGTGGCGTTTCGGGCTCTGCCCGCGCGGGGGAGCTGTTACGAAGCAAGATCTTCAAGCTCGGTGCATCGCTGTGCTGGGACGAGCTCATCGAGCAGGCCACGGACCGACCCCTGGCGGCCGACGATTTTGCCGCCTCGCTGGCTTGATCCTGGGTGCCGATCCGGCGCGAAGTCATCAACGTGGGCAGCGGAGTCTTTCCCTACCGGTTCGGTACCCCGTGCGCTTCGAGGACGATCGGCCGCTTGACTACAAAAGCGGATGATCGTTGCTATAACGCAGCCGTGCGCCGGAAACGAGCGTAGATGGAGTTCGCTTTGGGAGAGATGAACACCACGCTCGCCGCTCCTACGGAGCCGACCGATACCGGCACCGTGATGTTGCCGACCCGCTTGCGCGATACCTGGGCGGCAAGCACTCCGAGCCGGAACAGGTCCTCGGCCGAGATATCGGTGCGGGTGTGGCGCCGGGTGATGTCGATCCAGTCGAACAACGCGGCGGGATCTCGTTCGACCTGCTTACGGAGCTTGGCCAGCAGCATCAGAAGGAAACGGGCCTGGTTTGTCGAGCGGGCAACGTCGCCCGAGGAAAATATCTTCCGAGTTCTCACGTAGGCGAGGGCCGCTCCGGCCCGCAGCACGTGTGTGCCCTTACGCAAGCGAGCGCCGGAGCCCGTGGGATCGAAGACATCCTGGCTGAGATGGATCTTGACTCCATTCAGCATGCGCACCACGCCCCTGAAACCCTCGAAGCCCGTCATGACCCAGAGGTCGAGCCGGATGCCGGTGAGGCTCTCCACCGTTTGCGCCATCAGCTGAGGTCCGCCTTGATACAGCGCTTCGTTGATCCTTCCCATGCCGTAACCGGGGATATTGATCCACGAGTCGCGCGGAAAGTTGAGGATGCCGCCCTTCATCGTTTTGGTGTTGAGTCCGATGACATGAAGCGCGTCGGCTCGGGAGCGAGAGGGATTCCCTACGCGAGCGTCGTTTCCAATGACCAGAACGAAGACCTTGCCCTTGGTGGGCTGGAAGCTGTGGTGGACAGGACCTGCGACCACCGGGCCTGCGACGACTCGAGGAACCGACCGAGGCGGGCCGACCAGCTGGAAGCACGTGATCAATAGACAGAGGAATAGGAGCAGAGCGCAGGCGCGGCGAATCATGACTTCCCGCCGCCGAGCTTGAGCGGTCGCCTGCTCATGTCGAAGGCAGCGATCTTCCAGCCCTGCTCTTTTCGCTCGAGCCACAGCCTGGCACGATGCGAGAGCTTGAACTCGCGTTCACCCTGAATACCGCGCGCCACCACCGCGACCTGTGCCGAAGCCCGGCGGGCAGTGTTCGCCTGGAGCCCGATGAGGGCCCTTCGCCACAGCAGGTGAACGCTCTCTGATCCCTCAGGAAGAGTGGCGTGGGTCTTTCGGAAGGAGCGCCAGGCGAGCTCGGTGAAAGAGCGAGCCGGCTGCTTCTGGTCAAGGAAGATAGCGTCGTAGGCGGCCGTCACTGCCCGCTTGACCTGAGGCCGTTGAGCCTCGAGTCTTGCTTTGGCCTGCTTGGTGAGCTGCTCGGGCTTGCCCGCTCTGCTAACGCGGAGCTTCCAGGGAGCGTGATCGATGATCGGCTCGGTCCGAGGCGGCTCCGAACGCCCCTTTCCGCGGCCTCCGAACACCTCGATGGGCGAGCGACCCTCGCCGCCCAGCGCGGCCACCCAGATCAGGGCCACAGCTACAAGCGCCACCGAGGCGGCCCCTATCCATATGCGCTTGTCGGCAGGCAGATTTGCGCTCAAAGATCCCCTCGTTCTGGCAGGCTGGGCAGGCTATCGCGTCGTCTTGCGGCGCGCTCGAAGCTTGTAATCTCCGGCCCCCATGGAACCGAGGGTAGGATTCCGGACTCCCTGATCGCCATAGGCAATTCGCTCTAGGAGGACGGCAATGGAACTGGGCATAGATGTACGACGGTTCAACTCGTTCGCCGTCGTCGACGTTAAGGGCGAGGTGGACGTCTACACCGCTCCCAAGTTGCGGGAGCAGCTCATCGAGCTCGTCTCTGAGGGCTCCTACGATATCGTCGTCAACCTCGAGGGAGTGGACTTTCTTGACTCCACAGGTCTCGGCGTCTTGGTGGGCGCTCTTAAGCGAGTCAAGGCCCATGACGGGGGCCTGGCCCTCGTTTGCACTCAAGACAAGATTCTCAAGATCTTCAAAATCACCGGGCTGACGAAGGTGTTCCCTATCTACAACAGCGTCGAGGACGCCACCTCCGAACAGGAATAGTTTCCGGCAGGCCGCTCCGTATTTCTGCGGGTTGACTTTTTGAGTACCCAAAACAATAATTGGGCGACTTGAAAAAGATACACATCTCTCTCACCAAACCGGATCGCGAGATGCTGAAGGCGATCTACCGCCTCTCCAAGGGGGGCGGGTTCGCCCACACCGGGGCGCTGGCAGACGCCATCGGACTATCTCCCGGGACCGTCACCACGACCATCAAGAGGCTCGCCGAGAGAGACTTGCTCGAACATCAGCCCTATCGTGGTGTGGAGTTGACGACCGCCGGACGCCGGGCCGCAGTGTCTGCCATCCGCCGTCATCGGATCGTCGAGCGCTTTCTCTCCGACATGCTCGGCTACGCCTGGAATGAGGCGGACCGCCTCGCCGGAGCGTTCGAGCACGAGCTGCCTCAGGAGGTGGAGGAGCGGATGTTCGTCGCGATGGACCGGCCTGCGACCTGCCCGCACGGCTTTCCCATCCCCGACCCGGACGTCTCCCACATTCCCGAGATGCCGACTCTGTACGCGCTCGAGCCGGGGGCCGAGGCGGTCGTAGCGGTGCCGGGCTCAACCGACCCGGAAGTGGTGAAGTTTCTCGACGCCATGGGCCTCAGGCCCGGTGTCAGGGTGTTGATCAAAGAGAAGCATCCCTTTGACGGGCCGCTAGTGATGAGGGTCGCGGGTCAAGACCGCACAATTGGGGAGAAGGTGGCCAGTCAAATCTTCGTCAGAGTTTTGTCGGATTCAGACGATGGCTCGAATGGATCAGGAAAGCTGAAGGAACAGCCGGCGTGAGGCCTGCAGTGGTCTTCCGGTTCAGGACGGACCTCTGGTCTCACTCGGACAGCGGGTTCAAGACAGAAAGGAGCAGAGGCTAGATGTCACACGTGCTGTTGGCCGCCGAGGGCGGATATCAGGAGTTCAGTCTCGGAGCAGGGGAGATGTTCTGGCTGTACTTTTCCGCGCTTACTGCGCTCATCGCCCTCGCTACCGGCTTCATGCTCATGCGGGGAGTATTGGCGGCCGACCAGGGCACGCCCAAGATGCGCGAGATCGCTAATGCCATCCAGGAAGGTGCAATCGCCTACCTGAGGCGGCAGTTCAAGACCATCGCCGTAATCACCGTGCCGCTCGCGGCGATCGTCTTTCTCACGTCCACCACCGTTCTGCAGCCCGGCGGCGGAGAGGCCCTCAGCTACTTCGAATCGGGCCTCTATCGGACCCTCGCCTTTGTGGCCGGAGCTTTCATGTCGGGCCTGACCGGCTTCATTGGGATGAGCTTGGCGGTTCGAGGCAACGTCCGCACCGCTGCGGCGGCTCGCTCCGGCTCGCTGCCGGGAGCCCTCAAGGTGGCCTTCCGCACGGGCGGAGTCGCCGGCATGTTCACTGTCGGCCTCGGGCTCCTGGGAGCCACCGTAATCATCCTGATCTTCCAGAACACTTCCTCCGCAATCCTGATTGGATTCGGCTTCGGCGGCTCCCTGCTGGCCCTATTCCTCAGAGTCGGCGGGGGCATCTTCACGAAGGCGGCCGACGTCGGGGCCGACCTCGTCGGTAAAGTCGAGGCCGGGATTCCCGAGGACGACCCCCGCAACCCCGCCACGATCGCCGACAATGTCGGGGACAACGTGGGCGACTGCGCGGGCATGGCATCCGACCTCTTCGAGAGCTACGAAGTCACTCTGGTCGCTTCGATCATCCTCGGCGTGGCGGCCTTCAATTCCATCGGCGCGAACCCCGCCCTGGGTCTGATCTTCCCGGTCATCGCTCGCGCCATCGGCGTGCTCGCGTCCATCGTGGGGGTCTACATGGTGCGCGCCACCGACAACGACAAGACCGCCATGGCGCCGATCAACCGGGGCTTTCTCTCGGCCGGGGTTCTGACCGTAATCGGGACTTTTCTGGTGGCTCAGTTCTACGTCGGCAACGACAACGGGAACGAGGGTCTCAAGGTCTTCTTCGCAGTCGTCTCGGGTCTGGTGCTGGCCCAGGTCGCCAGCCGGCTGACCGAGTACTTCACTTCCACCGAGACCGCTCCCGTGCGAGAGATAGCCGAGGCCGCCCGAACCGGTCCCGCAACCACCATCCTGTCGGGGATCTCCTCGGGACTCGAGTCCACGGTATGGGCGGTGGTCGCTATTGCCGGCGCCCTCGGCGTGGCACTCTTCCTGGGCGGCGGCAACCTCCAGTTCTCCCTCTATCTCGTGGCGCTGACGGGCATGGGCATGCTCGCCACAACCGGGGTCGTTGTGTCCGAAGACACCTTCGGCCCCGTCGCCGACAACGCCGCAGGCATAGCGGAGATGTCGGGTGAGTTCGAGGGCGAGGCCCAGCGCATCATGGTCGGGCTCGATGCGGTTGGCAATACCACCAAGGCCGTGACCAAAGGTTTCGCCATTGGATCGGCCGTGATCGCGTCGGTGGCCCTGTTTGCCTCGTTCATTGAGACGATCGGTTCGGAGTTCAACATTGAAGCCACCGGTTCCGCCTTGTTCAGAGATCCGCTCACCCAGATCAACGTCGCCGACCCGAAGACGTTCATTGGGCTACTCATTGGAGGCTCGGTACCGTTCTTGTTCAGCTCACTCGCCATTCGAGCTGTGGGCCGCACCGCCTCGATCGTGGTCCAGGAGGTAAGGCGGCAATTCAAAGAGAAGCCCGGGATCATGGAAGGGACCGAACGTCCCGAGTACGGGCGCGTCATCGACATCTGCACCGCAGCCTCATTGCGGGAGCTGGCGACACCGGCGCTTCTGGCCGTGCTGACCCCGGTCATAGTCGGCTTCGGGATCAGCTACCTGGCGCTGGGAGGTTTTCTCGCTGCGGTGATCCTGACCGGCCAGCTCATGGCGAACTTCCTCAGTAACTCGGGCGGGGCGTGGGACAACGCCAAGAAGTACATCGAGGACGGCAACGAGGGAGGCAAGGGTTCCGAGGCACACAAGGCGGCGGTCATCGGCGACACCGTGGGGGACCCATTCAAGGACACGGCAGGCCCTGCCCTGAACCCGCTTATCAAAGTGATGAACCTGGTATCCCTTCTGATCCTGCCTGCCGTCATCAACCTTCGAGAGAACGCAAGTGCTCGTTACCTTATTGCCGGCGTAGCGCTGGCCGTGCTGCTGGCCTCGATCGCCTTCAGCAAGCGCAAGGCGCGGGCCATGGACGAGGAGCCGCTTTCCTCGTCTCCGGAGCCTGCAGCGGCAACTCACTGAGAAGTCTCATTTTCAGCGGCAGTCCGTAAGCGGGGGGGTCATGTCGGCCACCGCGGTAGGTCCCGGCGAGCGGGGTCCGGTGGGCGGGTCTCAGTCCTCTATGTGGTAGGGGACTGAGACCGCCACCACGCCGCGCTCGAACAGGAGACGGCTCTTGATGATGAGAGCGGTCTGGCCGTGTAGAAGCTGATGGCGGCGCTTAGAGACGATGAACTCCGGCATCACCACCGTGACCACTCGCTTGACCCCGTCGGGCTTGAACCTGTGCACGTAATCGATCAACGAGCCCCCTATGTCCCTGAAGGGCGAGTCGTCGATCTCGAGCGGATGGGGTATGCCGGAGGCGAGCCAGTCGTTGCCGAGCTTCTCGGTCGCCTCGGGGTCGAGCCCAAACGACACCGCTCTGAGATCGGTGGGCCGCAGCGTCTCGGCGTACTCGATCGCCTGCAAGGTGGCATTGTGGACTCCGCCCACGAGCACCAGGACATAATTGCGAGCGGGCTCGATTGAGCGGTGGGTCTCGCTGGCCGCTTGAGCCTCCGAGCGGTCGAGGGGAACGTCCAGCACCTGGACCCCCGGTTCGCGCAAGAAGGAGGCCTTTAGCCGCTGCAGCCCAGGCTGTCTCAGGATCTGCCACAGGCCCTTCGATCGCAGCACCTCGGGCACCACCAGAGTGAGGAAGTCGTCCCGTCCGAGGTCGTTGCGCAGCGACCGAAGGTGTTTCTTGAGCCGGGCCTTGCGTGACTCCCCAGTGGGTATCACCGTCAGCTCGACCTGAGGCGCAAGCTTCGCCCAATCGTCCCGCACGGAGTCGTCGAATGCCACCGCGTGTAAGTCGGCGGGTCTCACCGAGCGCACGTAGCCGACGGCGCGGGCGGTGGCGGCATCGACCCTCTCGACCAGGATGACCATGTGCTGGTGTCCCGGCCTGCGATCGGCGGGCACGCGCTCGGGATGTCCGAGCTCGGCCTTGAGCTCGGCGTAGTGACGGTGCACCGAACGCATCGCAAAGATCATGACCGGGATGGCCGCTATGACGAGGTAGGCGCCTTCCAGGAACTTGCTCTGGATCACGACTACGAGAACGACGGCGGTGAGCGTTGCTCCGAACCCGTTGATGGCGGCACTTTGCCTCCAGCCCTTCTCGCGCGACTTTCTCCAGTGCACCACCATGCCGGCCTGCGACAGGGTGAAGGAGATGAACACGCCCACCAGGTAGAGCTGGATGAGGCGGTTGAGCGTGGCGTCGAAAAGGACTATCAACAGGCAGGCGAAGAAGGTCAGGATGATCACGCCATTCGAGAACACGAGGCGATCGCCGCGGTTCATGAGCTGGCGCGGCAGGAAGCGATCTATTGCGAGGATCGAGGTCAGGTTGGGGAACCCGGCAAACGCCGTATTCGCAGCCAGGAACAGAATGGCTGCGGTCAATGCGTTGATGACGTAGAAGAACGGCCCCTCGCCGAATATCGCTTCGGCCATCTGCGCGATAACCGTCCGTTCAGAGGTATGGGTGAAAACAACCTGCGTGCTTCGGGCCAGCCACGAGGTTCCGATAAACAGCGAGATTGAGATCGAGCCCATCAGCACCAGCGTTATGGCTGCATTCTTGGATTGAGGGTAACGAAAAGCGGTGACGCCGTTGGATATGGCTTCAACTCCGGTCAGCGCGGTCGTGCCGGCGGAGAACGCCTTAAGCAAGAGCAAGAGCGTGACGGCTCCGGCGGCACTCCCGTATCCCTCCGTCGAATCGACCACAGGGCATCCCCCGAGGCACTTGACGAAGCCCGTCCCGAGCAGCACATACATGCACAGGATGAACCCGTAGGTCGGGAGGGCGAAGAAGGTGCCGGACTCGCGCACGCCGCGCAGGTTTGCGAGTGCCACCAGGAGGACAAAGAAGATGCCCAGGGAAACCTTGTGTTCGGCCAGCTGCGGAGCGGACGACACGAGGGCGTCGACTCCGGCGACGGTCGAAACGCTCACCGTGAGCACGTAATCCAACAGCAAGGCTGCGGCGGCGAGCAGCCCCGGATACATCCCAAGGTTGTCGTAGGAGACGGTGTAGGCGCCGCCGCCACTTGGGTAGGCACGCACGGTCTGCCGGTAGGACAACACGACAATGGCCAGCAGCCCCCCCACGGCCATCGATACGGGCACGATGTTGCTTACCGCAGCCGCCCCAACGACACCTAGAACGAGGATGATCTCGCCGCTCGCGTAGGCGACCGATGACAGCGCGTCCGAGGAGAACACCGGCAGCGCAATGGTCTTGGGCAGCAATGTGTGCCCCAGCTCGCCCGATGCCATCGGGCGTCCCACCAGGAGGCGCTTGAAGGCGGCCTGCGTCTTCATCGGCGGAACTTAACCGCGCTGAGGACCCGGAATGAGCTGGTACTCGGGATTCAGGATGACCTTCTCCTCGTCGAGACCGACTCCCACCATGCCCTCGATCACGATCCCGGCGCCCAGGTGAATTCCAGACATGCTCTGCCGCCCCAGCCATTTGGCGAGGATCTCTCCGGAGCCGTCGATCACGGTGGCCTCGATGCAGCCGGAACCCTGACGAGGATCGATCCGAATGTTCTGGATCACGCCGGCGACCTTGTGTCTGTGCTGTTCGGAGGCTTCAGCCATCGGAGTGGCTCCCGATATCGTCTCGGCCCATTTCCTCAGATTTTCAGAGCGAGTGGCCTCGGGGGGCTTGGTCAGCCTGTCGAGCCAGGCGGGGTTGTTAGGCACAAGGGAGAAGTATGTCAGTATCTCCGCGCCATTCGCGTATCCAAGACGGAGCCGATACCTCCGCCGCCGGGTGAAAGGAGCTCGCACGTGCATGTGATCATCGCCGGGTGCGGCCGCGTGGGCTCGGACCTCGCCAGCAGCCTCGAGTCGGCCGGGCACTCGGTTGCAGTGATCGACAAGAACCCCCGCGCCTTCGAGCGGCTTAGAGAATCCATCAAGGGCCGGCGGGTAGTCGGCTGGGCATTCGACCGCGACGTGCTGGAAGAGGCGGGGATCTCGGAAGCTAACGCCTTTGCCTCCGTCACAAGCGGGGATAACTCGAACATCGTCTCTGCGCGTGTCGCCCGAGAGCACTATCGCATTCCTCAGGTCATCGCCCGCATCTACGACCCTCGTCGCGCCCAGGTCTACCAGCGACTCGGTATTCAAACGGTAGCGACGGTGAGATGGACTACGGATCAGATGCTGCGCTATCTCGTGCCCGAAGACTTGCTGGTCGAACACACGGTCGACAACGGCGAAGTCATCATCGTGGCACTTGACGCCCCTTCCGAGGTGATCGGTAAAGCCAGCTCGGACCTGGACGTCGCAGGGCATCGTCGAGTGGTTGCGGTTAGCCGGTTCGGGGTACCTCGCATACCCGACGGTGAATTGACGATTCAGGACGGCGACATCCTTCACGTCGCCGTCGTGCGGGCGGATGGGGCCTCGCTCCGGGAGCAACTCGAAAAGACGGGCGGGCCGGCATGACCAGGAAGTGCATGCGGATCGCGATCGCCGGGGCCGGAAACGTCGGCACGTACGTCGCGGGCGACCTGAACGCCAAGGGCCACGACATCATTCTCATTGAGCAGAACAAAGAGGTCGTCCAACAGCTCAAACACGAACTCGACGTCGTCTGGGTCGTGGGCGACGCCTGTGAGCTCTACACGCTCGACACCGCGGTCCTGACTTCGTGTGACGTCGTGGTTGCGGCCACGGGCGACGATGAGGACAACCTCGTTATCTCCCTTCTGGCAAAGCAGGAATTCGGTGTGCGTCGAGTCGTTGGGCGCGTCAACCATCCCGACAACGAATGGCTATTTACGGAGTCTTGGGGCGTCGATGTGGCAGTCAGCACTCCGCATTTGCTCACGTCTCTGGTCGAGGAAGCGGTCTCCACGGGGGACCTCGTCAGGCTTCTGAAGCTCGAGCAGGGAAAGGTAGCGCTGCTCGAGGTGACTCTTGCGGAAGGCTCGCCCGCCGAAGGGAAGACCGTCGGGGACCTCGAGATGCCGCCGGACTGCACATTGGTCGCCATTGTGCGGGATCGCCACGTCATTACGCCGTCCTCGGACACTCAGTTGAGCGCAGGTGACGAGGTTTTGGCGCTGGCTACGGCTGAGGCCGAGTCGGACCTGAGAGAGGTCCTTGCAGGAGACGGCGAGTGAACAGACAGGAGGGGCGCGCGCTGGTCGAGAAGTACGCCGAGAAGGATACGACGATCCGCCACCTCGTCTCGGTTGAAGGTGTCATGCGGGCGCTTGCGCGGCACTTCGAAGAGGACGTTGAGCGCTGGGGGCTGGCCGGGATGTTCCACGACCTGGATCAGGATCAGACTCACGACGCCATCGCCCGCCACGGCTATCAGTCGGTCGAATGGCTCGAGGCTGAGGGCTACGACGACTCCGAGGTTCTCAACGCGATCCTGGCTCACGGTGAGGAGCGCTACCGGACGGACCTCATGTCCCGCTCCATTGTGCATGCCGACGGCGTCTCGGGACTTCTGGTCGCGTGCGCCCTCGTGCGCCCTCAGCGGGCAGAGGGCATGAAGGTGTCCTCAGTGAAGAAAAAGCTCAAGGAGAAGTCGTTCGCCCCGGGCGTCGAGCGGGACAAGATCAGGGGGGTGGAGGAGTCGATCGGAGTCCCGATGGACGAGTTCATCGCGATCTCGATCACGGGCCTCCAGGAGGTGGCGCCGGAGATCGACCTTGCCTGACCGGTCTCACGAGATGCCCGTGGGCTCCTCCGGAAATCTCATCGACGATCCGACGGGGGGTCTGAGACGAGCCTCCGGTTGCTCCGGCGCCTCAGGTACCAAAGTACCGCTCCCACCACCAGGAGCCCAGCGATGACGAAGGTGGGCCCGTTGAAGTAGCCGAGGGCTTTCTCCCAGTTGTCCTTGACGATCACGCCGAGATAGGCGAGTCCGAAGGTCCAGGGGACCACACCGAGGAAGGTATACAACGTAAACTTGGCGAACGGCATTCGTGCGATCCCTGCGGGGAGCGAGATGAAAGTCCTGATAACGGGCAAGAGCCGGCTGAAGAAGGTCGCGGCTTCCCCGTACTTGTCCCACCACACCTCGGCTCGGTCGATGTCGTGGCTACGGATCAGGATGTACTTGCCGTAGCGATCGAGCAGCTCCCGGCCGTAGAGACGACCGGCCGCGTAGGCGATCCACGAGCCGACGAGGTTGCCGAAAACGCCGGCGGCGGTGACCCAGTACAGGTTCAGGGTGCCCTCAGCCGAGTACCAGCCCCCGACCAGCATCGTCACCTCCGAGGGGAACGGAATGCAGGCCGATTCGGCGAGCATGAGCAAGAAGATGGCCGCGTAGCCGTATTGGGTGACCCAGTCCTTCATGAGCTGGACGACGGCTTCCATGGCTCGATGTTACTTTGCGAGGTTTGTTGGCAAATCCTCTGGAGAGGGCTTGCGGAAACAATCGCCGCCGTGGCAGCGTTCTCGCGGCATGAGCGATCCGCGGGAGGATCGCGTTTATAAGAGTGGGCCGGTCAAGGTGGTGCCCGGGCCGGACGATGGGAATACGGCGGACCAGCCGGCGCCCGGCCGGGGCGCCCAAGAGGTCAGGAGTGATGTGTCCAAGAACCTGGTAATCGTCGAATCGCCGGCGAAGGCGAAGACGATCGAGAAGTACATGGGCAAGGACTTCACTGTCCTCGCCTCCATGGGCCATGTCCGCGACCTACCCAAGTCCGATTTCGGTATCGATATCGACGGCGGCGTCCACCTTCGCTACC
>JACDAL010000173.1 GCA_013695465.1 Actinomycetota bacterium
TGACTTTGGCGTTGGGGTCGTAGCCTTCTAGGGCGGCGTCGGTCAGCGTGAAGTGGTGAGGGGTCGCCTCCGCGGTCACCACCACGCCCTCGGCCTTGGCCCGGCGGACGAGATCGACCGTGCCGGCAGTCGAGATGTGCAGCAGGTGGAGGCGGCAGCCGGTCAGCTTGGCGAGGGCGATGTCGCGCGCCGCCATCAGCTCCTCCGCCTCGGCGGGGATGCCCCTCAGCCCCAGGGCCATCGAGCGCTCGCCCTCGTGCATCTGGCCGCCCCCAGCGAGGCTGGCGTCCTCGCAATGCTCCGCGTAGATGCCGTCGAATCCCGACAGGTACTCCATGGCCCTGCGGGCGAAGAGCGTGTCCTGGACCCCATGGCCGTCGTCGGTGAACAGCCGCACTTGCGCCCGGCCGCGTGCCATCTCGCCCAGGTCGGCCATCTCGACGCCCCTAAGGCCGCGCGAAAGCGCCCCGGCAGGTATCACGTCGACCAGCCCGACGCTGTGGCCTCTCGCCCACACCTTCTCCACCACCGCGGCGCTGTCCGCTACCGGGTCTGTGTTGGGCATGGCGCAGAGGGCCGTGTAGCCGCCGGCCGCAGCCGCGGCCGAGGCTGAGGCGATGTCCTCCTCGTCCTCGCGACCGGGCTCCCTCAGATGGGTGTGGAGGTCCACCAGGCCGGGGCCCAGCAGCGCCCCGTCGAGATCGATCACCTCGGCGCCGGCCGGCTCGAGGCCGCGGCCCACTGCCTGTACGACCCCGTCGGCAACGAGCACGTCCGAAACCTCATCCCGACCCGAGGCCGGGTCGATCACGCGCGCTCCGGCGAACAGCCGAGCCTGGGTCATGACCACTCGTCTTTGCCGCCGAGCATCAGATAGAGGAGGCTCATGCGCACCGCCAACCCGTTGGAGACCTGGTCGAGGATGATGGCGCGGTCTGACTCCGAGGCCTCGGCCGAGATCTCCACCCCACGGTTCAGGGGGCCGGGGTGCATGACGAGGGCTTCCGGCTTCATGCGGCGCAGGCGCATCGAATCCAGCCCCCAGCAGGCCGCGTACTCCCGGTCGGAGGGGAACAGTTGCTCCGCCTGGCGTTCCTTCTGGACGCGCAGCAGGTAGCAGATGTCAACGTCGGAGATGACCTCGTCGAGGTCGTACACGATCCTCGCGCCCCACGCGGCGGCGCTCTTCGGTACAAGCGTGGGGGGGCCGACGAGGGTCACGCTTGCTCCCATCTCGAGCAGTCCCTTGACGTTTGACCTGGCCACGCGCGAGTTCAGCACGTCGCCGACGATGGCCACCTCGAGACCCTCGAAGTCCTTGAAGCGCCTGCGGATCGAGAACAGGTCGAGCAGAGCCTGGGTGGGGTGCTCGTGTCGGCCGTCGCCGGCGTTGATCACGCTCGCCTTGACCCACTGGGCCAGTTGGTGCGGGGCTCCCGATGCGCCGTGGCGCACGATTATCGCGTCCACACCCATGGCCTCGAGCGTCCATGCAGTGTCCTTGAACGACTCCCCCTTGGCGACCGAGGACTTGCTGTCTGCGGAGAAGTTGATGACGTCTGCGCTGAGCCGCTTGGCCGCCAGCTCGAATGAGATGCGCGTCCGGGTCGAGGCCTCATAGAAGAGGTTGCACACGGTCCTGCCTCTGAGCGTGGGGAGCTTCTTGATGGGTCGGTGGGTGACCTCGAGCAGCGACTCGGCGGTGTCGAGGATCATCGTTATGTCCGAGGCGGAAAGCTGGTCCATCGACAGCAGGTGCTCGATCATGAGCCGCCCACGGAGAGTTTCGAGATCATCACTGCGTCCTCTCCGTCGGTCTCGGTGAGATGGACCGACACGACCTCCTGAGCCGAGGTCGGCAGGTTGCGGCCCACGTGGTCGGCGCGGATCGGTAACTCGCGATGGCCTCGGTCGACCAGCACCGCCAACCGCACCACGCGGGGGCGGCCGAGGTCGAGCAGGGCGTCGAGCGCGGCCCGGATCGTGCGACCTGTATAGAGGACGTCATCGACCAGAACCACCGCGACTCCGTTCACATCGGCGGACACGGTGGTGGCCTCCACCGAGCGCGGCCGCTTGAGCGCGACGTCGTCGCGATAGAGCGTGACATCGAGTGCGCCCGAGGGCACGGGTACTCCTTCGAAGGAGGCGATGGCGGTAGCCAGGCGTTCGGCCAGAGGCGCGCCCCTGGTTCTGATTCCGACCAGGCAGAGGTCCCGAGCCCCCTTGTTGTGCTCGACTATCTCGTGTGCAATCCGGGTGAGCGCGCGCCGGATCTCGTCTGACTCCATGACGTGGGCAGGCCCGGACGGCACGGCGAGTTCGGCGTGGTCATGGGGGAGGCCCTTGGTCATCAAAAAACGCTTCCCGATGAGAACGAGGATCGGGAAGCGCGCGTGTGGAGAGCGGTCATCGTGCTCCTTTCCGGCCTCACAGGGCCGAGTTAAAGGACTATTGTTGGGCCGACGCTATCGCGTCCCCGACCCCCAAGGCAAGGACCCGACGGTTTTGAGCGCCTCTCGACGCGGAAAACCGCACTCCGAGGCCCACAAAAACCGGTGCGAGGTTTTTGAGCGCCTCTCGACGCGGAAAACCGCACTCGGAGGCGCTCAAAACGCGAGGGAGGGTCAGGCTCGGGCGGACTTCCCCTCTGCGATCCGGCCCAGTACCCCGTTCACGAAGCGTCCCGAGTCGTCGGTGGAGAGCGCCTTCACCAGCTCGACGGCCTCGTTGATCGCCACCGCTACCGGGATGTCCTCCCCCCACAGCAGCTCCCAGGTCGCCATGCGCAACACGGTTCTGTCCACCACCGGCATGCGTTGCAGCCCCCAGCGTTCCGCGTACTTGACGATGAGCTCGTCGATGTGAGCCTGGTGCTCTTGCACGCCTGCGACCAGGCCACGGGCGTAGCCGACGACTTCCTGCTCTTGTCCATCGCGATCGCCGAGCCGATCGCTCGTTTCCTTCCCAGCGCGATCGCCGAGCCGATCGCTCGTTGAGTCGCCCTCGAGCAGCGCCTCCGGCGGGTCGAGCGTGTCCTCTGCAGCGGGGATGACCCAGCCGTGATGCTCACGCTCCAAGAACGCCTCGACCGGCGGACGGCCGCGAATCTCGGCTTCGTAGAGAACATCGAGCGCGAGCCGCCGGGCTGCGCGGCGGCCTTTCAAGAGTGGGTAGTGCTACTCACGCGCGCGACATGTAAGTGCCGGAGCGGGTGTCGACCTTGATTTTCTGGCCCTGTTCGATGAACAGCGGCACCTGCACGACGGCCCCGGTCTCGACCGTCGCCGATTTGAGCGCGCCGGAGACGCGGTCGCCCTTGTTGCCGGGTTCGGTCTCCGTTACCTCGAGCTCGAGCGCCAGAGGCAGCTCGGCGCCGACCGGCGTGCCCTCGAAGGTGGGCACCAGGCAGGTGGTCCCGTCGCTCAGAAAGCGGCGAGATTCACCCAACAGGCCGGGGTCGACGTGGAGCTGCTCGTAGGTTTCGTTGTCCATGAACACGAGCCCGGCGTCGTCCTCGTAGAGGTACTGCATCTCGCGCTTGTCGAGGACCGCAAGATTGACCTTCTCGTCGGCGCGAAAAGTCCGGTCGGTGACCGCACCCGACTTGACGTTCTTGAGCTTGGTCTTCACGAACGCTTGACCCTTGCCGGGCTTCACGTGTTGGTAGTTGACGATCGTGAAGAGGTCGCCGGAGAGCTCGAGCGTCTGGCCCGGTCGCATGTCGTTGGTCGAGATCAATTGGTTGTTCCTTTCAGACTTCCAGTAGGTGGTCCTTGGGGGCCGAGCCAAGGACCTCGCAGCCCTGCTCTGTCACCAGCACGCAGTCCTCGATGCGGATGCCGAACTTGCCGGTGAGGTAGACGCCCGGCTCGATCGTCACTACATCGTGGGCCTTCAATGCCCGCGCATCGAGGTCCTCCTCGGGCGACTTGCCGAGCCGAGGCGCCTCGTGGATGTGAAGTCCCACGCCGTGACCCAAGGAGTGAGCGAACTCGTCGCCGTGGCCGCCTTCCTCGATGATGCGCCGGGCCGCCATGTCTACGTCATCCGTCCCGGCCCCCGCTTTCGCCGCGGCAATACCCTCTGCCTGCGCGCCTAGCACCAGCTCGTAGAGCTCCCGCTGGTCATCCCTTGCGGCCCCGACCACGACCGTGCGGGTCAGGTCCGAGCAGTAGCCCTCATAGCGGCAGCCGAAGTCCATCAACACGATGTCGCCCCGCTGCAGCACTCGCTCCGAGGGGGTGTGGTGGATGTGGGCGCTCAGGGGGCCGCTTCCGACGATGGGCTCGAACGACACTGCCTCGGCCCCGGAGCTTCTCAGGTGCACTTCCAGGTCCAACGCCACCTGCCGCTCGGAGACCCCCTCCACCAGGCGCTCGAGCACCCAGGAGAAAGCTTCGTCACCGATACGGATCGCCTCGCGCAGCAGCGCCACCTCTTCCTGGTCTTTGGTTCGGCGGAGGTTTTCGACCACCGATTTCGTGGGAATAGCCTCGACCCCGTCGAGTCGCTCCGTGAGTGACTGGAGGCTCGCAACCGAGAGGTTCGCCGCCTCTATTCCGAGCCTGCTCACACCGTCGAGCCGCTCCTTAAGAGCGTCGCTCATGCGGTGGCCGTAGATGCAGACCTCGGCCCCCTGCACCATGTCCGCGGCCCGGGCTGCGTAGCGCGAATCCGACATGAACACGGCCGAGCTCTCGGTGATCAGCACCTGGCCGTTGCTGCCCGAGAACCCGGTTAGGTAGCGGACGTTGGCGAGATCGGTGACCAGTAACGCCTCGGCGTTGTTGGCGGAGAGTGACTCACCGACTCGCTTGATACGGGCTTCATGATTCATGCCCTCACCTTCTCACGATGTTGGCCAGGGCGTGCAGCCCGAGCACATAGGAGTTGGCGCCGAATCCCGAGATCAGGCCCCGGCATCTCTCCGCAGTGACAGACACTCGGCGCCAGTCCTCGCGGGCATGGATGTTGGAGAGGTGGACCTCGACCACCGGGTAGCCGACGGCCTCGATGGCGTCGGCGATGGCGCGGCTCGTGTGGGCATAGGCGCCGGGATTGAGAAGAGCTCCCTCGACCTCGCCTATGCCCGCGTGGAGCAGCTCGATGATCTCACCCTCGCGCGCGCTCTGGTGGATGGAGAGCTCGAAATCGAGCGCGAGCGCTTCCTTTCTGAGAGGCTCGTCGATGTCTGCGAGGGAACTGGTTCCATAGAGTGCGGGATCGCGCCGGTGAAGCAGGTTGAGGTTGGGGCCATGGAGCACAAGTGCCTTCATGATTCCGGCTTTCATGCAATCGCCACCCTTTCCAGGGCTCGTTCGAGCACCGGGCGCGGCGCTACCACTCCCGATCGAGGCCGTCCGAGGCCCTCCAGCAACACGAAGCGCACTTCCCCGTCGTACTTCTTGTCGTGCCGCCAGATTTCTTCGAGCTCGTCGATGGAGAGCTCCGCGCTGACGGGTAGACCCAACGAGCCCAGCAGCCGGCGATGAAGAGCGACCTCGTCGTCGTCGAGAAGCCCCAGCTCGGATGCGAGGCAGGCGGCGCAGACCATGCCCAGCGCGATCGCCTCGCCGTGGCGCAACGGCTCCGCCGTCGGAACTTGGGATTTGGTCTGCGAGAGGTGCTCGATGGCGTGACCGAAGGTGTGTCCGTAGTTGAGGTGCGCCCGCTCGCCGCTCTCGCGCTCGTCGCGCGCCACGACCGCGGCCTTGATGCCGACGCAGGCAGCGACGATTTCCTCCAGTAGCTCCGGGTCGCGCGAGAGGATGTCGGGGGCGCGTTTATCGAGTAGCTCCAAGAGGTCGGGGGCCGCGATGAACCCGTACTTGCAGACCTCGGCGAGACCCGAGACGATCTCCTCCTGAGGCAGGCCCTGCAGCACGTCGACGTCGCAAACGACCGCAGCGGGTTGATGGATGGCGCCGACGAGGTTCTTGCCGTGACGGGTGTTGACTCCCGTCTTGCCCCCGATGGCCGCGTCAACCTGGGCCAGCAGCGTGGTGGGGACATGAACGACCGGCATCCCGCGATGGTAGGTGGCGGCGACGAAGCCGACGAGGTCAGAGAGCACTCCCCCGCCCACGCTCATCAGCAGGTCGCGACGGTGCGCGCCCGCCTGGGCGAGGACATCGTAGAGCTGCTCCGCCTGAGCCAGGGACTTTGAGCCCTCGCCATCCGGGACCTCGGTGACCTGAGTGGTGAGGCCGCGTCGCGCCATGGCGGTCGCAACCTCCCCGGCTATGGCAGTCAGCGAGGGGTGCGTCACGACCACCGCATTCTCCGCCCCCTCGAACGGGGGCAGGAGCTCGTCTATGTTCGGGATGAGGCGGCGGCCCACGAGCACGTCGTGATTCCGGCCCGGTATCGGGACGGGGATGCGGCGGGCGTGAGGCGGCGGGCGCACCCTTCTGGCGACCTCCGCAGCAACTTCCTCCGGCCCCCTGTCGTCGGTTGCCACCACGACATCGGCGGCGGAGGCGTAGACGCTTCGGCGGGCTTCGTAGAGCTCGCCGGGATCGGCGGCCAACAGCGGCCGGGAGTCGTCCGAGCCGAGACGCCGCATCGCCTCCTCGAAGGAAACCTCGAGGTGAACCACCACCGCCTCGGCGAGCGCCGCACGGGTGGCAGCGTCCCCCAGGGCACCTCCTCCCAGCGCGACCACTCCCGAGCCGCCCATCAGCTCCTCGGCCACCACGTCGCGCTCGAGCGCCCGGAAGGCCTCCTCGCCGGCGCGGCTGAAGATGTCCTTTATTGGGGCACCGGCGCGGCCCTCGATGCGCTCGTCGGTGTCGGCGAACGCGCAGCCGAGCCGCTCCGACAGCAGACGGCCCACGGTGGACTTCCCCGCACCCATGAACCCCACGAGGACGATCATCGGGGGCCGGTTCTCTCGAGACGCAGGCGGTGTGCAACGACGAAGTCGTCGAGGGTGTCGCCTCCGAAGCTCTCGAGGGCCGCGTCGGCGAGCACCAGGGCGACCACCGCTTCGCACACGACCCCGGCAGCGGGCACGGCACAGACATCGGTCCTCTCCTGGAACGCCTCCGCCGCCTCGCCGCTGCCGAGGTCGACTGTGCGGAGCCTCTTCTTGAGCGTCGACAGCGGCTTCATCGCGACCCTCATGCGCAGCTTCCCCCCCATCGAGATCCCACCCTCGGTCCCACCCGCCCGGTCGCTCATCCGGCTGAGGTCGGTGTTTATCTCGTCGTGAGCCTGGGAGCCGCGCCGGCGAGCGAGGTCGAAGCCGTCGCCGAGCTCGACTCCCTTGATGGCGGGTACGGCCATGAGCGCGCCGGCGAGACGGCCGTCGAGCTTACGGTCCCAGTGGACGTGGCTCCCGAGGCCGGTGGGAACCCCGTGGGCAATGACCTCCACGACGCCGCCGAGGGAGTCGCCCATTGCCCCCGCGGCCTCGATCTCCTCGAACATGCGCTCGGAAGCGCCGGGGTCGAAACAACGCACGGGAGACGCATCGATTGCCTCGAGGTCGGAGGGCTCGGGGCGGGCGGCCGAGTCGTCCGTGGTCGCGGCCCCGATGCTCACGACGTGCGAGATCACCGAAATGCCGATCTGGCTCAAGAGCGCTTTGGCGACGGCGCCGATTGCCACCCTGGCCGCAGTCTCCCGGGCGCTCGCCCGCTCCAAGACGTTCCTGGCGTCCGAGAATCCGTACTTGAGCATCCCGGGCAGGTCGGCGTGGCCGGGCCGTGGTCGGGTCAGCGCTCTGCCCGACGCCTCCCCCTCGAGCGGCATGATGCGCGACCACTTGTCCCACTCGCTGTTGTGGATCACGAAGGACAGAGGGCTGCCGAGCGTGCGTCCGCTGCGGACTCCCGAGAGCAGCTCGAGACGGTCTTTCTCGAATTTCATGCGCGGCCCCCGTCCGTAGCCGTGGCGGCGGCGGGCGAGCTCGTCGGACACGGCCTTGAGCGAAATGGGCACGCCCGCGGGCAGGCCCTCGAGGATAGCCACGAGGGCCGGGCCGTGGGACTCGCCGGCGGTGAGATATCGGAGCCTGGTCACAGCCCAATCCTCCCACCCGGCTCGCCCCACCCCCTCCTCAAACGGTGGCAATCGTCCCCGGTCCGCTCCTACCCACAGCTTTCCGTGTGCAGATGTCCTCGGTCCGCGTTTGCCACCTCGTCGAAAAGTGATCTACGCCACACTTCCGCTTCCAATTGTCTGCTGAGATGCCCCTATGGATCGCGCCCAACGAATCCTCGTCGACCGGCGTTGCTCGCAAATAGCGGCCCGCCAATACGGGATCATCACTCGCCGGCAGTTGCTTGAGGCCGGGTTGACGACTCGCCAGGCAGAGCGGATGGTGACTGGTTCACGCTGGCGCGTCGTCCTCCCCGGCACCTACGCTCAAGCGACGGTTTCGACTTCCCTGCAGCAGCGTGCCATGGCCGCCGTGCAGTGGGCTGGGCCGTCCGCAGCGGCGTCCTTCGAAACCGCCTGTGCCCTGCGCCGATTTGCCGACTCAGTGGGCGACCCCATCGAAGTCTCCTCTTTGCGCAAGCTGAGATCGGAGCAGGTTGTCGTTCACCACGCGCAGCCCTGGGCACCGGCCGAAATAGAGGCTGCCGATGGGATCCCGGTGACATCCGTGGAGCGCACTCTGGTCGACATGGCCGGTCGCGAGCTCGCTCCGCGCCTGCAGGAGCTCGTCGACGAGGCCCTTCGCCGGTCGCTCACCACCGTTACCCGCCTCGACTCCTACGTTCGTGCGAATTGCGGGAACGGTAGACATGGCCCGGCATCGCTACGTTTGCTGCTGCCCCAGTACATGAACGGCGGGGGCTTTTCCGAGAGCATCCTCGAGACCCGGCTGCGCCGACTGCTAGACGATTCACCGCTCCCGCCGCCGGTCGCCCAGTATGTCGTTAGAAACGGCGACCGTTTCGTCGCCCGGGTCGATTTCGCTTGGCCCGGCCTGAAAGTGGCGGTGGAGGCGGTGGGCCGGAAGCATCACGAAGGGCAGTGGGACCGGGACATGGCTCGCCTAAATGCACTTAGGGAGTGCGGCTGGATCGTGATTTTCGTGACCTGGGAGGACTTACACATGCACCCGCGCGAAACCTTGATGTCGATCGCGCGGGTGCTGGGCGTCAATCTTTGAGGTGGCAAAAGCGGAGCGAGGACATCTGCACACAGAAAACTGTGGGTAGAAGCGGACCGAGGACATTTGCCACCGCCGCGGGGGGCGGGGGGCAGGCGCCGCGGGGACGGGGAGCGGGCCGGGGGCGGGGGCAGAAAGGGGGCTACTTGAGGATTTCTTCCCCTTCGCACAGCGTGAACTGGTCGTCGCCGAACAGCATCGTGGCGCAGGTGCCGGAGACCGAGGTCAGCTGAAAGTTGTCTGCAAAGGTTTCGCCCTCGGCGACCGTGTAGACCGAGCCGTCCACCGATACCTGGGCCCTCGGAGAACCGTCCTGGCTGAAGACATCCACGAGCCGCACGGTGTGGCCGCCGACCGCCTGGCCGCCCGTCCCGGGGTCGGTGGTACCGGGATCTGTGGTGCCGGGGTCGGTCGTACCGGGGTCCGTGATGCCCGGGTCCGTAATGCCCGGGTCCGTAATGCCCGGGTCGGTGGTGCCGGTGGCCGGAGTGGCGTCGATCAGGGGCTCGAAGGGGTCCTTCGACGCGAACAGCTCGAAGGTCTCGACCGGCTCCTTGTTCTTGCCGTCCTCCTCTGCGTTCTTGCCGTCCTCCTTTGCGGCCGCCTCGTCGTTGACCTCGTTCTGAGCCGTGGCGACGGCGTCATCGGTGCTCGCAGGCGAGGGCGTGGGCGAGCTCAGTGGGTCGGTGGGCTCGTCGCCCCCCCGCAGGAAGAAGAACCACACCAGGGCAAGCACCACGACCAGTCCACCCACCAGCAGGGCGACCTGGGCGGGGTTGACGCCCTTCTTTGCCTGTACCGTCTCCTCTGTAGCAGCCATCTATCTCAGCCCTCGCTTAGGAACTCGGCTCGGGAGCCGGGGTCGCGGTTTCGGTAGTTACGGGCGCGGTTGCGCCTACGGGTAGCTCGAAGAAGATGCGGGCCGTGGCCCCGAGCTTCACCAAGGTCTCCTGCGTCGTCTGATCCTCTTCCGCGTCCATCGTCACCTGGTCGATGCGGACGGCGCGGTCGAGGCCGTAGAGCCGGCGGAAGAAGTCCTGCACTGCGAAGTAGCCGCCACGGGCACCGATGGCCGTCGTGACCTCGGCCACCTCGGCTCCCTCGGCAGGCGGCGTGGGCAGGGCGGGAGTGATCTCCACGAAGCCGACGCCCGACTGGTTGGCGGCCTCCTGCACCTGGAAGATGAAGTTGGCGACCTGGTCGTCCTCGGGGACGAGCTCGCGGTACTTGGCGATCTGCGCCTCGAGTTGGGGCGCGTTCTCCTGCAGCTGTTGCCTGTGAGCGAGCTCGGCTTCGAGCGACTGAGTACGGTCCTCCTCCGCGGCGACCTCGTTGCGCACCTTTCCCAGCTCGTCTTGCCGGGGCTTGATGGCGAGGAAGAAAGTGGCGGCGACCACTGCGACCACGCCCACCAGCGACAAGATGATCTTCGTCCTGCCGGTCATGGCCGACCCTCCTGGAAGCGAAGGCTCGAGGCCCTCTCGTTGAACTCGATTGTGCTGTCGAAATCGAAGCTCGCGGGAACGCCCTGCTCGATTTGGGCTGGTTTCTCGGTGGCCGAATTCAGCCACACCGCCTGGAAGTCCTTGACGCTTCCCAGTCGGATCATCCACTTGCCGATGCCCGGCATCGACAACGAGGTGCCCTGGAACTGCACCCGGCCGAACGGCTCCCTTTCAGCGACATCGATCTCTGCGTCCTCGGTTCCGACGGGGGAGGTTTCATCGGTTACGGCCGAGCCCTGAAGGCTGGTCAGCCACACCTCTCCGGGGACAACCATGGCGACCTCGGTGAGGACCGCAGGCCAATCGACGTCGCCCGTCATGGCGGTCTGAAGGGCGGCCTGGCGCTGCTGCACCTCTTGCTCTAGGCGGGCGAAGCGGGCGAGCTCGTCGATCTGCGCTTGCAGGTCCGCATTCGTCGCCTGGACTTCGGCCAGTCGCTCTTGCTCGGTGGATATCTGAGTGCCCAGGAAGACCCACCAGGCGAGCAGCACCACCACGATCACAAGGCCCGCCACGGCCACCATCCCCACTGCTCTTCGTTGTCGCCTTCGCTCGGCGTAGGACGCCGGCATCAAGTCGATTCTTCGCATCATCTTTGCGAGGCTCCCATCGCCAGGCCCAGCGCCACCGCAGCGACGGGTTCCACCTGAGCAACCTGTTCTTCGGTCAGCCCGGACTTTGAGATGTTCATGTCGGCCAGGGGGGCGCTACGCCGAACTGGCAGGTTCATGCTTCGTTCCAGGCCCTCGCTGAGGCCCGGCGTGAGCGATCCACCTCCGGTGACGAGCAGAGACGAGAAAGGCTGGCTCTCGGGCTGTGACAGGTAGTACTCGAGCGAGCTGCGGATCTCCTCTACCAGCTCGTCGACGCGGGCACTCAAAGCCTGCTGCGCCTGGGGAGCTCCCACGCCGCGGCCCAGGTCGAGCTTGGTAGCCTCGGCCTCCTCCAGGGGCATATCGAGCGCCTCGGCGAGGGCGCGGGTGGCGTCGTCGCCTCCGGTCAAGAGAATGCGCACGAATCGGGGCTCTCCGTTGTCGTGAACCATGATGTTGGTCACCCCGGCCCCGATGTCGACGACGGCCTCAGCCCCCGCCAGACCGGCGTCCCCGCGCGCTGCGGCGCTGACCGAACGGGCCACGGCGAAGGCGGCGAGATCGATGCCGACCGGCTCGACGCCGCCCGCGGACGCGGCTGAGATGAAACTCTCGACCATGTCGGTGGCGGCTGCCACCAGCAGCACACGCATCATGTGCTCGCCGGTCTCCGAGACGTAGTCGTCGAGGATCTGGAAATCGATCTCAGCGGTTTCCACCGGCATCGGAATGAAGTCGGAGACCTGGAAGCGCAGCGCGGCGCGGAACTCCTTCTCCTCTTGGAAGGGGAGGTCCACCTGGCGCACGACCACGCGCTGGTTGGCGATACCGATCACGACCTTCTTGGACTTGATCTTGACTCGCTTCCACAGCTCGGCGACGGCCTCGGATACGGGGCCGGGGTCCTGGATCTCACCGTCCATTACTGCGCCCACGGGAAGGGGCACCTGTCCGAAGCTCTGCAAAGCGGCCGAGCCGCGAGCCCCGGTCACAACTGCGGCCCGCACCGCGCTGGTGCCGATGTCGAGCCCGACTATGGACGTACCTCCGAACCCAATCACTGGTCCGCTCTTACTCGAACGGCCCGGTCGGCAAGATATTGCTCGACGTCGTTCCCGCGCAGCCTGTAGTTCTTTCCCACTCGAATGGCCGCCAGCTGTCCCGACTTGATCAGCCGGTAGACGGTCATGTTCGAGACGCGCATTCTTTCGGCTACCTCACTGACCGTGAGCAGCGGATCTGCCATGTCTATTTCGGGCATACGACCTCGCCTTTCAAGCTTGAGCTCGCGAGCACTGTGGCGAGCAAATTGCGCTTGCGCCATCAAGGCACAACAGCCCGCACAACAGCGGACAGGAGGTCATCGGCAACGCAGCTACGTAACTTGAGCATCGCCGTAACCCCTCTCGGCCGAGGTGGCCGGGGGGGGCGGGGGTCGCGAGGGCACCGTTCCCAATTAGCTACCAGATCCGGTGGCTATTCGGGAACTGCGCCCGAATCACACCGTTGCGGCGACGGCCGCGGGAGGGCGCGGGGGGAGGCCGGTCAAACGGGGCGGAGGCCGGTCAGACGGGGCCCAGGAGGAGCTGCTCGAGCTCGTCGGCGCCCTGAGCGGGGGCCGCAGCACCGACATCAGCCACGGAATCTGCTCCCCCACGATGGGACGTGAAGCCGAATAGCCTTGGGCCGCATCGCAGCCAAGATCCGCCAGAGTCTTCCACAGCGCCTCGTCCTCGACGCCCTCGGCCACGGTTCTTAGCCCCAACACCCGAGCGATCTCGATGGTCGAACGCACGATCACGAAATCGGCATCGTCGCGGCGCAGGCCGCTGACGAAGCTCTTGTCGATCTTGACTCCGGTCACGGGCAGGCGCTGCAAATAGGCTAGCGACGAGTAACCCGTGCCGAAGTCGTCGATTGCCAGCTTCACTCCCAGCAATCGCAACTCGTTCAGGATCGTGATCGCGCGCTCGGGGTCCGCCATCAGCGCGCTCTCGGTAATTTCAAGCTCGAGTGCATGTGAAGGAACCGAGAAGCGGCGCAGCAGTTGCTGGATCTCGTCCGGCGAATGAGGGGTCGATGAGGTCGCGCGCCGAGACGTTTACGGCCACGCCCACCTCGAGCCCCTGGGATCGCCACATCCCGTTCTGGCGCAGCGCATTCTCGAGCACCCAACGAGACAGATCGCGGATCAAACCCGACTTCTCCGCGAGAGGAATGAATTCCTGGGGCGAGAGCAGCCCGCGCCCGGGATGCTGCCATCGCACCAGAACTTCAACCATTTCCACACCGCGGCCGGGGAGGTTCAGCTGAGGCTGGTAGTGGAGTACAAGCTGGCCCTGGTCGATGGCCGAGCGGAGGTCGTGCGTGAGCGTCAGCTTGCCGGCGGAATTCTGATCCCTCGTAGCCGTGTATATCTCGAAGCCGCCGCCCACCGCCTTGGCTTGATACATGGCCACATCGGCGCGCTTCATCAGCGTCTCGAAATCGTTCCCGTGGCGGGGCGACACGGCAATGCCGATGCTCGCATCGATGCTGATCGTGAAGCCGTCGAGAACAAGCGGGCGCCGCACGGCTTCCA
>JACDAL010000026.1 GCA_013695465.1 Actinomycetota bacterium
GCCGCTCACGCGGCCCCCATCCTGCGCCGGGCCGCGGCCGCCCTCTCCGGTGTCGTCGCGGTCATGGCGCGCCTGCGTGGTGAGGACGGCTGTCCCTGGGACCAGGAGCAGACTCACGAGTCGCTCAAGATCCATCTGCTGGAGGAGGCACACGAGGTCATCGAGGCGATCGACTCGCCCGAGTCCGAGGATCTGGCAGAGGAGCTCGGCGACCTGCTGCTGCAGGTCGTTTTCCACTCTCGCTTGGCCGAGCAGGAGGGGCGCTTCGACGTTGCGAGCGTTGCTTCGGCCCTCGAGGCCAAGCTCGTGCTGCGCCATCCCCATGTGTTCTCGGACGTTGGCGTGAGCGGGGCGGCCGAGGTTCTGGCCAACTGGGAGACGATCAAGAACATCGAGAAAGGGAGGTCGCACCCATTCGATGGCATCCCTCGCACCCTGCCGGCTTTGCTCAAGGCGGCCAAGATGCAGAAGCGCGCGGCCGCCCTTGGCTTCGGCGCAAGCGAGCAGGAAGCGCGCAGCCGCCTTGTCGCCGCGCTCGCGCCGGAAGCCAGCAGGGAGTCCCTCGGGGAGGCCCTGTTCTGGTTGGTCGCGTTGGCGCGGGCCCTCAGAGTGGACCCCGAAGGGGCGCTCGCAAGCCACCTGGACGAGTTCCGCGCCTCCCTTCCGGCCCCCTGATACTGTTACTCAAGTTAAAGGAGTGACTGATGAGCGAGATTGTCGACGTACGTGCGAGCGCCGTGCTGGACTCCCGGGGCAACCCAACCGTGGAGGCGGAGGTTGTGCTCGACTCGGGAGCGTTGGGGCGCGCCGCGGTCCCCTCCGGAGCCTCAACCGGTGCCGGAGAGGCCCTGGAGCTGCGCGATGGCGGTGAGCGCTATGGCGGCAAGGGAGTTAGCCGAGCGGTCGACAACGTCAACGGAATACTGGGCCCGCACTTGGTGGGCCGGGACGCGCTCGACCAGCGTGGGATCGACGCTTTCATGGTCGAGCTCGACGACACCGACAACAAGGCCTCGCTGGGAGCCAACGCCATTCTCGGCGTGTCGCTGGCGGTGGCCAAGGCGGCCGCCGAGGAGCTTGACCTCCCCCTCTACCGCTATCTGGGCGGGCCCGACGCTCACATCCTGCCGGTGCCTCTGATGAACGTCATCAACGGCGGCGCGCATGCCGACAACGCCCTCGACCTGCAGGAATTCATGCTGGTGCCCTTGGGGGCGGCGTCGTTCTCGGAAGCGCTGGAGTGGGGGACCGACGTCTACCGGACCCTCAAGAAGACCCTCGACGAAAAGAACCTCGGCACCGGAGTCGGCGACGAGGGGGGTTTCGCACCTGATCTCGCCGGCAACTCCGCGGCCCTCGACCTGCTCGTCGCCGCGATCGAGAGCGCCGGTTACGAGCCCGGTGCCGACATCTCGCTGGCCCTCGACCCCGCCACATCAGAGCTGAGAGACGGCGATGACTACGTTCTTTCATCCGAGGACCGCCGGCTTTCGAGCAACGACATGATCGAGATGTGGGCCGAGTGGGTGGAGCGATACCCGATCGTTTCGATCGAAGACGCCATGGCCGAGGACGACTGGGGTGGCTGGGCAAGTCTCACCGAGCGGCTCGGTGAGAGGGTCCAGCTCGTCGGCGACGACCTCTTCGTAACCAACACCGAGGTGCTGGAGCGCGGCATCCGGGAGGGTGCCGCCAACGCCATCCTCATCAAGCCAAACCAGATAGGAAGCCTGACCGAGACGCTCGAGTGCGTCCGGGTGGCCCAAAGGGCCGCCTACGCCACGGTGATCTCTCACCGGTCGGGCGAGACCGAGGACGCCACCATCTCGGATCTCTGTGTAGCGGTCAACGCCGGCCAGATCAAGACCGGCGCTCCGGCGCGGGGTGAACGCACGGCCAAGTACAACCAGCTCCTGCGCATCGAGCACGGCCTGGGGGAGTCGGCTCGCTATCCGGGCCGCGCGGCATTCCGGGCGCCACAAGCGTGACGACTCTATTGAGAACGACGCGACTCAGGCTCGGTGTGGGCCCCCAGATCGTCGCCGTCGTGCTCATGCTGGGACTCGCCGGTGCCATGGCGATCGAGCCCACTCGGAGGCTCATCGAGCAGAGGGATCGCATCGCACTCATGAGCCAGGATCTCGTGGCACTCGACGACGCCAACCTTGCCCTCGAGAGACGGATCACGCGTTTGGGCGATCGCGATTTCCTCGAGCAGAAGGCGCGCGAGATGGGATTGGTGAGACGAGGCGAGAAGCTCTACGTTGTCCTTCCACCGAGCCGCAAGGTGCTGCAGCGCAGGGCTCTTCAAGCCGAGCGCAAACGCAGCCACGAAGAACCGGCAAGCTGGCTCGAACAAGCCCTGCACTTCATCGGGGTGGGCTAAACACTGCTGGAAAATTAGGAGTGTCACGCTTGCTCGACCACTCCGATGAGGACGCGACGCTGGTCCGCTCCCAGCTCGGCCGGCCCCCCAGAGGGCGCTGGGCGGTCGCTCGCCGCTGCCATCTGGGGATTGCGATGGTCATCGAGAGCCACCCGCGCCTTGACGACGGCTCACCGTTCCCTACTCTGTTCTGGCTGACCTGCCCGCTGCTGGTGAAGCGCGCAAGCAAACTCGAGGCGGCAGGCTTCATGAGAGAGCTCACTGCCCGGTTGGCTGCCGATTTCAGTCTGCACGAGCGGGTGGGGGCAGGGGTGGCCCGCTACACGGCCCGCCGCGATGCTCTCGAAGCGATCGCGCCGAGCACACCCGCGGGCGGGGGGCCGGACAGGATCAAGTGCCTGCACGCCCATCTTGCACACGAGCTCGCCGACCCTCCCAACGCGGTGGGAGGGATCACGCTGGCGGCCACGGGGTGGCCGGATTGCGTGGCGCCGTGTGTAGCATCCCCCGAATGAGCGACTGGGGAATTCGGCGCTGAGGAGCGGATGATGAGAGTGGCGGCTATCGACGCGGGGACCAACTCCGTGCGTCTGCTGGTTGCCGAGGAGCACGCGGGAGGGATGCGAACTCTCGACCGCCGCTTGGTGATCACGCGCCTCGGGCAAGGCGTCGATCGAAGTCGTCTGCTGGCTCCGGACGCCATAACGAGGACGTTGGAGACGATCGCCGACTATGCCGCCACCTGTGGCGAGTACGACGTACGCCGTCTCAGGGTCACCGGTACCTCGGCAGTCAGAGATGCGGGAAATCGGGACGACTTCTTGGGGGCCGTGAGGGAGCTGACGGGCCAATTGCCCGAGCTGCTCACCGGCGAACAGGAAGCGCGGATAACCTTCGCCGGAGTGCTCTCGGATCTGGACCAGAGCGGGCCGATGATGGTAGTCGACATCGGCGGAGGATCGACCGAGCTTGTCTACGGACAAGGGTTTCCAGAAAAGCTCACGTCGCTCGATGTGGGTTGCGTGCGAATGTTCGAAAAGCATTTGCATTCCGATCCTCCGGCAGAGTCCGAGCTTCAGGCGCTACGCGCCGAGGTCTCGTACGCGCTGCGGAGCTTCAAGGCGACGTGTCTGGTGCCCGCCGGAACGCGATTCGTGGGGGTGGCGGGGACCCTCGCTCAGCTCGCGACGCTCAAGAGTGGCCTTCCCCTCTACGATCCCGATGTCTCGCACCAGATGGTCCTGTCTCACGGCGATGTGCGCTTGCTGGCCAAGAGGCTCGAAAGGCTGCCGCTGGCTCAGCGCCGGCGAATCACGGCACTCGAGCCGGGACGCGCCGATGTGATCATTGCCGGCGTAGAGATACTTCTTTGCGTCATGGAAGCCTTCGATGTTGCGGAAATCATGTTTTCAGAGAAGGACATTCTCGACGGACTCGTGATCGAGTTGCTGGAGCGCAGCGAGTCGTGACCGTTTTCTATTTCGTACGTCACGGCGTCACCTCACATACGGGCCACCGGCTATCGGGATGGATGCCGGGCATCCACTTGACAGATGAAGGGCGCGACCAAGCAGAGGCAACGGCCGAGATGCTCACGGCAGTGCCGTTCAAGGCCATCTACTCGAGTCCCATTGATCGCACGATGGAAACCGCTGCACCGATCGCTCGAATACACGGACTCGAGATCGTGCAAGCACCGAACCTGGGCGAGGTTGAATACGGCAAGTGGTCCAACCGAACGTTCAAGACATTGGGTAAGACCAAACTGTGGGAGAAGGTGCAACGCTATCCATCGGGTGTTCGGTTTCCCGAGGGTGAGACATTGCGAGAGGTGCAGACGCGAGCGGTCGAGGAAGTGGAGGAAATCGCGGAGCGGCATCGAAGGCAGATCGTGTGCTGTGTGTCTCACGCGGATGTGATTCGGCTACTGGCGGCTCACTACCTGGGCGTTCACATCGATTTATTTCAGAGGCTAACGGTGGCGCCCGCATCGGTTAGCGTCATCGCGCTGAACGACGGGAGGCCCTTGGTCGTCAACCTCAACACATCCCCCCCGAACCCAGCGAAGGACAGATCATAGTGAACCCAGATATCTTTACGGCCGACTACGTCGGCGAACCGGGAAAGCGGTCGTTTTATCTGCAGGCTCGAGGTGAAGAAGGCTTGCTGAGCTTTCCGATCGAGAAGCAGCAGGTCGTCGTCCTGGCCGAGAAGCTGCGCGAGCTTCTGTTGCTGGTCGATGGTGACGACACCGTGACCTCTGCCTCGGCTGGGCGCGATCCTGCGCTTGCGTTCACAGAACCGGTTTCTGATGAGACTCAAGTCGGCACAATCGGGCTGGCCTACGAAGAGGACGCCGATCTCGTCGTCGTCCTGCTCCAGCCCTTGCCGGAAGAGAGCGACGAAGATGAGGTAGAGCTCGACGAGGCATCCGGGGTCCATCTGGAGCTGAGACGCGACCAGGTGAGGGCTTTTGTGCTGCACGCCATCGCGGTCGTCAACGAGGGCCGGGCGATATGCCAGCTCTGCGGGCTCCCCATGGATCCCGCGGGCCACAAATGCCCGGCCTCGAACGGACACCGGCTCAGCGATTAGTACGGACACATGTCCGGTCTGGGCGACATCGTCGAACTGCTCAATACGGGAGAGGTCGAAGTTTTGGGCCTGCTTCCATACTCGTCGAACTATGTCTTTCTCACCCGGATCAGGGGCGGAGGCAGAGAGGCGCTTGCGGTCTACAAGCCCACGCGCGGCGAGCGGCCGCTGTGGGACTTTCCCACCGGCACCTTGGCCGCGCGCGAGGTCGCCGCGTTCATGTTGAGCGAAGCCGCGAGCTGGGATCTCGTACCGCCTACGGTGTTGCGCTCGGACGCACCTTTGGGGGCCGGCTCGCTGCAACTCTTTATCGAGCACGATCCGGAACGACACTGCTTCGTGCTCGCCGAAGAGCGCCTCGACGACCTTCGCCCCTTTGCTGCGTTCGATGCCGTGATCAATAATGCGGACCGCAAAGGCGGGCATGTCGTCGAAGACTCCGACGGCAGGCTGTGGGGAGTCGACCACGGACTTGCTTTCAACGTCGAGCCCAAGCTGCGCACTGTGCTGTGGGCGTTCGCAGGCGAACGCCTCGACGTCTCGCTGAAAGCGCGTCTTCAATGCCTGCGCGATCGCATGCAGCAGCCCGGCGGGGTGGGCCCACAACTCGCGCGACTGTTGAGCCGGGCCGAGACGGCGGCGGCCCTGAAACGCTTGGAGACATTACTTCGCAGCGGGCGCTTTCCCGAGCCGGATCCGACCCAGCATCACCTCCCCTGGCCCTTGCTCTGAGAACATCGACGTGGCCCCCGTATCCCAACCGGTAGAGGAAGGGCACTTAAAATGCTCACAGTGTGGGTTCGACTCCCACCGGGGGCACTCGGCTTGGGATCGGCTTGATCTTGTCGCCGCCACCGTGAGGTGTCGGGGCCGTCTGTCAAGCCGCTCATGGTAGGCATCCACGCTGCTCGCCGGTGGTGAAAGCGAACCGTGGACACGTGCACACCGAAAACTGTGGGTAAACGCGGACCGTGGACTTTTCCCCCCGCCAGCCGCCCCCCTTCAAGCGGCCCGCCTCTCCCGCCGGGGTTCCCTGGTACGCCCGCCGAAACCCCTACAGCGTCAGCCCCAGTCGCCGCCAGTCCGAGATCAGGGCCACCGCCAGCTCGCGGCACGCCCTCTGCAACGACTCCGGCGCGTCCCGCCACGAGAACTCGGCGGTGGCGAGCCTGGCCGCGGCCTCCGGCTCGCTCGGGAGCACGCACATGCCGTGCGCATGGGGGACGAAGCGGCAGAAGCGCTCGAGGTCGAGGCTCGAGCCCGAGTGCGGCATCTTGTTCACCACCAGCGTGATCGGCTTGCGGGCCTTGCCCAGCAGGACTGCCGCTTCGGCGACCAGGCTGGCCGCCGCGGGCTCGGAGTCGGTGACGAGCACCAACTGATCGCAGGTCGCCATGGCGGCGCGGGCGGCCGCGTCCTGCAGCCCTGTTCCGCAGTCGAGCACCACGATGCCGACGAAATCCTTGAGCCGTTCGATGACCTCCACATAGGAGGGATAGTCGAGCTTCTGCATACGCGAGGGGTCGGTCGGCGCGGGCAGCACCATCAGGCCGTGAGGGGCGCGTCCGAGCTGCGCATCGAGAGCGGTGAGCGAAAGTTGAGAATCGCCCAGCCGCTCGAGCACGTCGTCGACGCAGATCGTTTGCCCGGGGGCGAGCACCCTGCCAAGTGAGCCGTAGTCGGGGTTCGTGTCGATGGCCACGACCCGATCCCTCCGCAACAGAGCCAGGAGAGTGCCCAGCAGAGCCGTGGTCGTCGTTTTCCCCACGCCTCCCTTCGGAGAGACGACCGCAATTGTTGCGCACCGCCTGAGCCTCGGCGACGCGATCGACGCTTCGAGCTGCTCCAGGTAGTTCGTCGATCGCCACTTGTGCCGGGCCCGCTGTGATGGGGGCGGCGTGCGGAGCTTGGTGAGTGCGGCGGGCGTAGGGCCTGCAACCGGCAGCGACAGCTCCTTCGCCTCGGCCCCCTCCGGCTCCGGCTGGTTCCGAAAGTCGTAGGCGGGCGAGAGCTGGTCATCTATGGAGGGTGACTCGACCAGGGCTTTCACGGTGGCCGTGAGCCTTCGGGAGAGACTCATCCTCTGCGGCAGCGCCGCCCGAGTTCGTTGCGGCGGGCTCAGTTTGTCGCCGTTGGATGCCGGCGAGGGCTTCGGGTCCTTTTCCCGCCACGGCGACAGATAGAGAGTGGCGCCCTCCAGGATCCCGCTCGAGCGGAGCGAGGAGGCAGGGGGCAGAGGCCTTCCGGAGGCCGGAGCCAGCGACCACATCGTCGCCTCGCTCTCTTTGTCCTGGGCGACTTCTTCCGCCCCCACGAGCTCGACTAGATCTGGGAGGAGCTGGTTGAGGGGTGCATCGGAAGGCAGGTCGACCGACCTCGAATCCTCCGGTCCCACCACGGTGATGGATATCGTGCTCACGTCGATCCGCCCCCGCCTGATGAACTGGCCCCGCTTACTAAAACCCAATCAATAGTGAGTACCGATTGCAGGTTTATGGATATTGAACATAGCGACTTCAAATTGGATCTTGCCGGCGCTAGAGTTCCCTTCAACGTTGCCTCCCACCAGGTCCGCTGGCTCCGCAGTGTATCAGCGGGTAGTCGCCAAGTCACCCAGTTTCAACCAATCATTCAGGAACCGTGTTGTTTTAGCAGCTAATTGTCAAAGAGTGTTCAGTATCGAGGTGCCGGGTGTTACGGCAATTGCGAAGCCCAAGGGCTCAACTGTGAAGATTGGCTCCCATGGCGTGGTAGCCGCCGTCGACGTGCAGGATCTCCCCCGTCACCCCGCGCGACCAGTCGGATAACAAATAGCAGGCGGCGCGCCCCACGGGTTCGGCGTTGCCCGTGTCCCACCCCAGTGGTGCCCGCTTCGACCACGATTGCGCCAGCTCGTTGAAGCCGGGGATGCTCTTGCCGGCCATCGTGCGGATGGGCCCAGCCGCCACACAGTTGACGCGAATGGCGTGCTCTCCGAGATAGCGAGCCAGGTACCGGCTCACGGCCTCGAGCCCCGCCTTGCTGACGCCCATCCAATCGTAGATGGGCCACGCGACAGAGGCGTCGAAGTCGAGGCTCACGATCGAACCTCCGGCCTCCTTCATGAGTGGCAGCATGCCCTCGGCCAGGCCCTTGAGCGAGTAGGCGCTGGTCTGAATGGCAACCGCCACACTGTCCCAGGGGGTTTCCATGAATGCTCCGCCCAAGGAATCCGGGGGTGCGTAGGCGATGGCGTGAAGGAAGCCGTCCAGGTGCCCCCAACGGTTTTGGAGCTCGTGGGCCACAGCTTTGATCTGCGACGGGTCATTGGCATTCATCTCCAGGACGTCCACCGGCTGGGGGAGTCGGCGGGCCGTCCGCTGGGCCAGGGCTCGAGCCTTGCCGAAGTTCGTCAGCGCGATCTCGGCCCCCTCCTCCTGCGCGATGCGAGCGACCTCGAAGGCGATGCTTTGAGGCGTCAGGACGCCGGTAATCAGGAGTCTCTTCCCATCAAGGAGCATGCGCCGGAGTCTATGCCTTCCGTCCCGGCGTCGCCCGCCCGGTCGCAGATACCCCCCGGCGGAGAAGGGTGTGGTCCGTCGAAGACCCCAAGGCGAGAAAACCTCAGAACCGAGGTTTGTCGGGGAACGGCAACGATCTAGTAGCCATCAGTTGACAGATGTCCGCGGACGGGCTTAGAGGCCGGCCCCCTTCTTGTGCAGCGGAATAGGTGCTCCCGACCAGAGGTTGGAGCTTGAATGAGCTCTCCTCTCGCCCAGCACGTCGTCGCCGAAGGCCTCGTGCGTCGTTTCGGCTCGATCGTTGCCGTCGCCGGCGTTGATCTGAGCGTCGACACGGGAGAGGTGTTCGGCTTTCTCGGACCAAACGGAGCCGGCAAATCGACCATGGTCAGGATGCTCACGACGCTCCTCAAGCCGAGCGAGGGCCGGGCTTTCGTGGCGGGCCACGATGTCGTTGCGGAAGCGGACGCCGTGCGCCGGTCCATTGGTGTCGCTCTGCAGGACGCCGCCATCGACCCCCTGATGACCGGTCGTGAGTTGCTCAAGCTTCAGGCCGTGCTGCATGGGCTCGACAAGGCAGAGGCCGCTCGGCGTCGCGAAGAGCTGTTGTCGACCGTCGGCCTGGTGGGAGCGGCCGACCGGCGCGTGGGGACCTACTCCGGCGGAATGAAGCGCCGCCTCGATCTTGCCCTGGCCCTCGTCCACAAGCCTCAGGTTCTTTTCCTAGACGAGCCGACCACCGGCCTCGACCCCAACTCTCGAGTTGCCCTGTGGGAGGAGGTGCGCGATCTCAACCGGCGCTCCGGGACAACCGTGTTCCTCACCACCCAGTACATGGAGGAGGCGGACCAGTTGGCCGGCCGGGTGGCGATCATCGATGGGGGCCGGATAGTGGCCGAGGGCACGCCGACTCAGCTCAAGAGCGAGGTGGGGGATCCCACGCTCAGGGTGGGCCTCGCTCCGGGGCAGGACCCGGTCTCGGCCGAGGCTGCGCTCCTCGAGTTCGGCAAGCCGATCCCGGATGCCCCCGACTACGTCAGCATCCGCCTGATCGGCGGCGCGCGGAGGGTGGGAGCGGTGGCGCGGGGTTTGGATGACGCCGAGATCGAGATCGAAGGGCTCGAGCTCCGTTCGCCCACGCTCGACGACGTCTTCCAGAAGGCCACGGGCCGCCATCTCGAAGGCTCCCAGGATGCACCCGAGCAACAGGAAGCAACGCGTTGAAGGCTCTCGCTCAGTACCTTGCGCTCAGCCGCCGAGCCGTGCTCAATACCCTGCGCCAGCCGACCTCGGTTATCCCCTCGCTCGCCTTTCCCCTCTTGTTTCTGGCGTTGACCTCGGCCGCCTTCGATCGCTCGACCGCGCTGCCGGGCTTTCCCCCGGTCGACTCGTTTCTCCAGTTCGTAATCTCGACGACCATCGTGCAGGGAGCGCTGTTCGGCTCAATCGCCGCCGGCTCCGACATGGCGACGGATATCGAGGGGGGCTTCTTCGACCGCCTCGTGGCGTCGCCGGTGGCTCGCACCTCGATCCTGGTCGGTCGCCTCATGGGATCCGTTGCCTTCGGCTTCACCCAAGCGTGGGTTTTCTTCGTGATCGCCAGCATCTTCGGCCTCGAGGTCGAGGGAGGTTTTGTTGCCATGGTTCTGATCACGTTTGTCGCCGGAGTCCTCGCCGGAGGCATCGGCTCGATCTCGGTCGCCTTTGCCCTGCGTACCGGCTCATCCGAGGCGGTGCGAGGAAGCTTTCCCTTGTTGTTCTCCCTGCTGTTCTTGTCGAGTGCGTTCTTCCCTCGCAATCTAATGAACGGCTGGTTTCAGACCGCGGCCGATCTCAACCCCCTTTCCCACATGATCGAAGGGCTCAGGACGCAGGTCATCGACGGCCTGGACCTGGCCGCTTTTGGGGTGGCGCTGGCGATTGCCGCAGGCATCCTCGTTGTGGGAACATCCTTCGCCGGGCTCGCTCTAAGGGGCCGACTGGCGGCCCACCACTTGTGAACTTTGACATTGCCTGGGGCATTGCTCGGCGCAGCTTGATGCTCATTCCGCGCCAGCCCTCGACCTTCTTCCCGTCGTTGATGATGCCGGTGTTCCTGACGATCTCCTTCGCCGGCGCCTTTTCCGGGATAGTTTTGCTCACGGGCTTTCCCGCAGAAAAAGCCATCGATTGGTTCGTGCCGATGACCGCTCTTCAGGGCGCCGCCTTCGCCGGGATTACCACAGGAATGGGGACCGCCCGAGACATGGAGAACGGTTTCTACGACCGCTTCCTGTTGAGCCCCGCTCCACGCATGGCGCTCCTGCTCGGCCCCCTCATCGCCTCCGTGCTGCGAGCTTTCATTCCGCTGGCCATCCTGCTGTTGCTTGCCCTGGTGGGAGGGGCCAATTTCCGCGACGGGCTACTGGGAGTCGCAACGCTGGTGATCGCCGGGCTCGGCTTCGCGCTCGCTGCCGGGGCGTGGGCAGTGGGCCTGGCGCTGCGCTTTCGGACGCAGCAGATCGTCCCTCTCATGCAGAGCGGCACCTTCCTGCTCGTGTTTCTCTCGACGGCGCAGATGCCCCTCGAGCTGTTGGGGGGGTGGCTTCACGCCGTCGCCCGCGTGAACCCCATGACCTACATCCTCGAGCTCGCCCGGCAGGGCTTTCTCGGAGAGGTTGCCTGGTCGACGACCTGGCCCGGCCTGATCGCACTGGCGGGGCTGATAGGGGTCTTGGGCGTTTTCGCAGCCAGGGGGATGCAGAAGGTCACACCCTGAGGGCCGCGGGCCACCCCTCGCCCCCCGGCTCCATAGCCCGGTCCCCGACGGCCCGGCCCGCTCCCCTGCGCGGCCCGAATCGAGCCCAGTTCGATCCAAGGGGGTAGCCAGCCGGGCGGCGGAGTGCTACCCTTCGTCCGGTTAGGTGACCGGGGAAACGTTGGCGGAAAAGACTGGCCTGCCCCCGTCGGAAAGGAAGTTGGTGTAGTGGCTCAAGGTACGGTGAAGTGGTTCAACAACGACAAGGGCTATGGGTTTATCTCTCAGCCTGATGGCGAGGATGTGTTCGTTCACTTCTCGGCCATTCAAACCGATGGCTACAAGTCGTTGGAGGAAGGCCAGTCGGTCGAGTTCGAGGTGACTCAGGGCCCCAAGGGCAAGCAGGCGGCCAACGTTCGACCCGTCTAGACCAGGAATCCAAGAACGCTGAGTACGCGGCCCCCGGAACCCCGGGGGCCGCACTCGCGACCGACTCAGGCTGATCGGAAGGGAGGCATGACGCACGAGAAGCGGGTGGCGATTCGCTGGCACGATGTCGACGCCTATCGCCACGTCAACAACGCAGTCTTCCTCACCTACCTCGAGGAGGGCCGGGACGAATGGCTCGAACGCGTCCTGGGCCGCTCGGACGAGCTCTGGGACTTCGTGCTCGGCCGTGTCGAGATCGATTACCGCCAAGAGCTGACTCAGGGGGACGACGCGGTGATCGTTCGCTGCTCTCTGGCCTCGGTTGGGAACTCGAGCGTGAGGACCACAGAGGAGATCTTGAAGCTCGACGGCAGCGTCTCGGCCGAGGCAAGGGCCGTGCTGGTGGCGCTGGATCGGGTCGCCAATAAGCCCAGGCCTCTTACTGCAGAGGAAAGGGCCGCGCTTCAAACTGAGGGCGACGTCAGTCCCCGCTAGTTTGCCGAGTGCACCTCTAAATGCACCTCTATGTACCTCCCAGGTACATGAGCATGCAATCGATCAGAAGCGCAACCAATCGAACCCCGCCAACAGGACAGAGGTACCGCGGCGCCAGGACGGTGGAAAATGATTCTGTGTCGGCAGTATTCCGGTCTCCCCACGCAGGCAGGTCACGCCGCAATCTTGACGACCGCCGACTACGACATGCCCGTCACGTGGCTCCGCCACAGCGTCGGAGACCACCATTTCGGCCGCTTGTCTTTCAAGAGTCGTAGCCTTCGCGCATACGCCATGACGGTCTCCGCTTCGTCCCGCTCCGTCTAGGCGACCGGCACCTCGCCCATTGCGAATGCCTGGTGCACACGACTCCCTGGTGCCTACGTCGAACGCCACCGAAAAGTGTAGGTTCGAGTTGTTTCTACCGTGCTCCGCGTACCGGCTCTTGGAGGCTCGCCTCTCCCGGTAGGCCAGCCGATCGGCAAGGAGGGACCATGACCGAACAGACGGGAGCCAGCGCGGGTGCGCGGGTACTGACCGCACAGGACGGGTTAGTCGTTGGTGACCCCGCAGGGGTCCGCGACCGATTCATGATCGACGGTAAGGACGCAGGCAACCGGTTCGCACTCGTGCAGCACCTTTTCGCGCCCAAAGCACTGGCAGCACCCATGCACCGCCACCACAAGGAGGACGAGTACACGTATGTGCTGCGTGGACGTATCGGGGCGGTTCTGGGCGACGAGGAGGTCGTCGGTGAACCCGGGGATCTGATCTTCAAACCCCGGAACCAATGGCACACGTTTTGGAACGCCGGGGACGAGCCTGCATCCGTGCTCGAAATCATTTCGCCCGCCGGTCTGGAGCAGTTCTTCCGTGCTCTGGGCACCATGACGGAGCCGCCGGACCCAGAGGCGCTCGCGGCACTGGCGGCCCCTTACGAATGTGACGCCGACCTCGAGGCCACCTCCAGAATTGTCGAGCGGCACGGGCTTGCGTTCTGAACATCCGTGAGCTCGGGATCTCCAAGAAAGCGCCGGGGGGCCCCCTAGGTCAAGGGGAACGGCGGCTGCAACCACCAGGGCCGTGCGCTGAGCTCGATCCGATCCACCCACTTCACCCACCAGAAGCCCCTCCGGTTTGGCGCAACGATACGGACGGGCCCGCCGTGGCCGGCGCTCAGCGGCAGCCCCTGCGCCCGCACGGCGAGTAGCAGCCTCGGCGCGTCCGAGAGCGGAAAGGCGCGCGAGTAACCGGTGGCAGACACCGCCCGGATGGAGCGGGCGCCGGGAGCATCTTGCAGCAAACGATCGAGCCACACACCACTCCAATCCTGCTCGGAAAACCAGCCTCCGGTGCAGTCGATAGTGGCCCGCACCTTGTCGTCATAGCTCGCCAGTAGTTCGTAGGGCAGCGAGCGGCCCCCAACTTCCAGCGCGAACCCGCCGGCCTGGATCAGGGGCACATCGTCGTCGAGCCACTGGGTCACGGGCATGACATCGATGTCGTGGGAGCCACTCTCGTAGGAGCCCGTGAAGCGGCGGGGGGCGCCGGGCGCTCCAAGCAGGCGAACGGTCCTCTCGAGCCCCAGGTAGCCGAGCGCACTTGCGCCCACGAGCGTCCCGGTTCGGAGCGCGTTGCGCCGCGACAGGTCGGTGCGATGGGCGCGCCCCGGCCTCCTGCGGACATGCCACAGGGCAAAGGGAATCGCCAGCAGTGCGGCCCCCACATGCAGCTGCATCGCAGTGACGGCTTGCAGGCTAAGCAGGATGCCGGAGGAATGAAACAGTCCGGTAGCAAGAGCCGCCACGGTCAGCACGGTCAGGGCGATCGAGGCGCCCTTGCGGCGTGAGGCTCGAGTGAGGCCCCGCCGCACGATGATCGACTTCCACGGCGACAGCAGCAGGATCGCGAGGCCCGCGGCTCCGTGGATTTGCGCCGCCCACCCTCCCGACGGGTGTCCCACGGCGAAGGCGAGCGCTCCGGAGCCCAGGGCTACCGCCAGGGCGGCCAGCAAAGCGAGATTCGTCCGCCGCCCGGCGAGGCTCAGCGACCTCTTCATTGCAACCTGCGCTCAGCGCGGGTTCTGGCGTAAAGATCGTCCTCCAGGGCCCGGCGGGCTAGCGCCACGGCGAGACCCAGGACCCCGATCCCGGCCCCCGCTCCCACCGCCACCAAGACCGGGACCGTGCCGGCCACCACCAGGCCGGCGCCGAGACAGGCGACCGCGGCAGCTCCGCCCACCCCTCCGGCGACGGCGGCATGCGTCGCCGAGTGGCGCACCTCGTGAGCGTCGAGGCGCCGCCAATCGACGAGCTCGAGAGCCAGCCAGCACACAACACCAAGCACCGGGGCGGCGAAGTCGGTGCGCCCGGACAAGGCCAGACCCGAGGCGTATTCCACGATCCACACAGAAGCCGCCGCAACCGCGAAGGGCCACCTGCCGGTAAAAAGCACGACCCCCATGCACAGCCCCGAGCCCACCGCCAACAGGATCAACGGCTCCCGCAGCTCGGTGAGCGAGAGGGGATAGAAAACCAGCGCCAACCACAGCAAACCGGCGAAGCCGGCGACGATCCATCCCCTCCCCCGGCCCCCATTTCGGTTTTGAGCGACTCTCGGCGCGGTTTTCCGCGCTCTGAGACGCTCAAAAACGTCGACGAGGGGTAAGAGCCGCGCCTTCATCGGCTCCGCACCCCGCTGCGGCGCCGGGGCAGCGCCCGCAGAGTCGCGTCGAGCCCGGCCTCGCCCGTCCAGGTAACGCTGGGGATGCCGGCGTCGCCGAGGAGAGCTCGCCGCGCGTCCCGCTCGAGCCTCCACACTCGGTGGGCGAGCCGTCCCTCGGCCGTGGGCAGTGGATCCACCTGCTCCTCGGCGAGGGTGTTGACGACCGCCACCTGAAAGCCGCGCCCGGCGAGATCGGTAAGCGCCCGGAGCGCCCGCTCATCGATCAGCGGCGAAAACGCGACGACGGAGGCGCCCGGCGGAAGCGTCCCCGCGGGGAGGCGATCGATGTCCTTCCAGGCGTAGGAGAACGTGGCATTGGTGCCGAGCAGGAAATCGGCAATGCGATAGTTCTGCGTTCTTCCCATCGATGCGCTGAGCCAGCGCATGGTGCCGCCGAAGCTCACCAGACCCACTCGATCGTGGTGGCGGAGATGATGCTGTGCCAAAGCCGCCGCCCCCCTGACGGTGAGGTCGAGCAGCCGGTGTGACCGAAGCTCGATATCGGCGAAGGTGTCCAGGAACAGCACGAGGTCGGTATCTCTTTCGGGGTGGCCGAGGTTAACGTGCAGATCTCCACGCCGCGAGGTCACTCGCCAGTTGATCCGCCGCACGCTGTCGCCCGGTCCGAAGGCGCGCACTCCGGCGAACTCGATACCCTCGCCTGAGGAGCGCGCGACGTAGTCGCCGCTGAAGATTTTGGCCTGCCCCGCCGCGACCCCCTTACGAATCCGCTCGGTCAGGGGCAGCACCCTGAAGACAGCGTGCTCGTCGTGAAGCTCCTCGAACGAGACGAGCCGCCCCGGCCCCCACGTTCTCACGGCTACAGGCCCTATCCGTTGAAGCCCCCAGCGCCGCGCCCGGAGAACGAACTCGGCCTCCGCAGTCGCCCCACCGGGGTCCGCACCGAGCTGAAGCGTTGCGCGTCCGCCGTCCGAGTGCTCCAGATCCACCGGCAGCCCTAGCGCAACGTCGGCCGTCCCGCAGCCCGCAGAGGACCCTTGCAACGAAACGCCAAGCCGCAGCTCGTCCCCCTCCACCAGGGAGTCCTCCGTCGGCAGCAGCCGGGCCTTGATGTGAGGGCGGCGAGTGGCCGCCAGCCCCCAAACGGTGGTGACGATCAACGGTGCGCTCACGGAGATGAGCTCGGGGCGGCCCAATACCACCCCGAGGCCCAGGGCCAGGGCAGAGATCACAACGTATGCACGCAGCTTTGCGGTAGCCCGTCCCCTCACGAGGGAGCAGGCGCAGGAACCCGATCGAGCACGGATCGCACCACGTCGGAGCCGGACACCCGGCGCACCCACATCTCGGGCCGCAAAGTCAGGCGGTGGGCAAGCACAGGCTCGGCGATCGCCTTTATGTCCTCCGGCGTTATGAAGTCTCGATCCGACATCAGGGCATGGCCGCGCGAGGCCTTCAGAAGCGCCAGTGCGCCGCGCGGGCTGGCTCCGACCTCGACGTCGGGATGGGAGCGAGTCGCGGCCACGAGGTCCACGATGTAGAGGCCGATCGGCCGGCTCACGTGAACCAGCTCGAGCGAATCCTGCATCTCGATGAGCTCAGAAGCATCAACGACGACTTCGAGGAGGATCTCGTCGGTGCCGCGCTCGGCCCGCCTGCGAAGGATCTCCCACTCCTCGTCCCTCTGCGGGTAGCCGACGCCGGCCCTCAGCATGAAGCGGTCGAGCTGCGCTTCAGGCAGCGGATACGTGCCCTCGTACTCGATGGGGTTCTCGGTTGCGATGACTACGAAGGGTTGTTCGAGCACGTAAGTCTGTTCGTCCACCGAGACCTGTCCCTCCTGCATTGCCTCCAGCAATGCGGCCTGAGTCTTGGGGGGCGCTCGGTTGATCTCGTCTCCGAGAAGAAGATTCGTGAATACCGGACCTTTGCGGAAGCGGAAGGCGGCCTCGCGCTGATCGTAAAGGGAAGAGCCGGTGATGTCGGCGGGCAGCAAGTCCGGCGTGAATTGGATGCGGTTGAAACTCATGCCCAGGACCTGCGCGAAGGAGCGGGCGATGAGCGTCTTGGCGAGGCCGGGGAAGTCCTCCAACAGGATGTGACCGCGCGAGAGCATCCCGATGAGGACGAGCTCGAGCACCCCCCTTTTGCCGACGACGACCCGCTCGAGCTCGTCGAGTATCGCCTTGCTGGACGACCGGGTCTGTTCCAAAGAGGCGCTCACAGCGACTCGATCGCCAGCACGATGCGCTCGAGGTCACCGGTCGACACGCCTTTTCCGTATGTGTCCGTGGCGGGGGTTCCGTCGAGCAGAGCGGTGAGCTCTGGATCCAAGAGGTCAGCGGAGGTCTCGAGCCTGTGGCGCAAGAGTCCGAGAAGCAGAGGACGGATGTGATGGTCGAAATCGCGAGGTGAGTAGCGGCGCCACGACAGCAGACGCTCGCAGCGCTCGAGATCCGCGGGCCTTTGGGAGGTGCGGCGCGGTCGCTTCAGCAGAGACTCGAACAACGAGCTCGAGCCCGGCATCAGCTTTCCAATCGCCCCCGAGCATTCGATTGCCGCCCACACAAGCACCGCCGAGGCCCATCCCACCGCCACCGTCTCCACGCGGGTGGGGAAGACAATCGCGGCCGCAACGGCGGCCGCGACGCTGAGCGCGGCCCCCACGATCACACGAACCTTCACGCTTTCGCCGCCAACGCCGCCCGCACCTCCGTCAGTGCCTGGAGCGCCTGCTTGCGCATCGCCTCGTCTATCTCGTGGTTGGAGAAACGAGCCCTTTCGAACAGCTCGGTGAGCCTGCGAGCGGCCGTCCCTGAGGCGCCGAGCGAGTTGAGCATCCTCTCCAGCAGCTCGAAAGGAGCGTCCGAAGGCCGCCGGATCACTCCTGCCTCGTCTGCGGCCGACTGAAGGCGCCGATAGGAGGCGAGGACCGCGGCTCGAGGCTCGGCGATGTGCTCGAGATCTGCGATCGAAAGCTCGACGCCGGTAGCCAGCTCGGGGGGCGTCTGTGGCGCTTCGTCCTCGGCCTCCGGCTCCTCTCGCAGCACCCACACCACTCCGGCCGCCACTCCAACCATCGCGACTGCAAGCAACGCCGTGAGGGCGTAACCGAGCCTCTCCGAGGACTCCCGGCGGAGGCGATCGCCGGGGTTGGAGCCGGATCCGCTCCGTTGGTTAGGTGGATCCCGGCGAAGCGCTTCCAAGGTATCGCTGACCGCCTCTTGCACCGGGGGTAGCAATGCCCATGCCCCCAACAACAGGACCAGCAGCGCCAGGCGCGGCCCCATCGAAGCGATCGGCCGCACCGGGCGCTTGCGCGCGCTGGTCAAGAGCAGATAGCAGTAGAGGCCGGCGACCGACACCATGAAGAGAATGATCAAGTAGGCGAACGCGTCGGGGACATCAGGCACGACGATTACCGGCTCAGAGCCGGAGCCTCTGAGCCAGCCGAGCCCCTCGGGAGCCGCCGTGGAAGCGAGTACGAGCAGCCCGAAGGCAGCCGCCACCGCAGCGATCGGGGAGAATCTTGGCGATCTACGGGGTGACCCCATTACTACAAGAGTAGTACGTGCTCGGAAGCTCTGTTCAGAGCTAACACCGGCGAGTCTCTTTTCATTGGAACCCGCGCTCAGCGCAGGCTGTGGTGAAAAGTCGATTGTTAAGCTTGGACCCATGCCGGAAATGCCCGAGATGCAGGCGCTCGCCGAGCGGCTCGACGTGCTCGTCGGTGGCGCGACGCTCGAAGGCGCGACTGCGCTCGCGATCTCGGGACTGAAGACCTTTACGCCGTCGCCGAGCGAGCTTTCCGGCAAGGTCGTGAGCGCAGTTACTCGCAGGGGCAAGTTCCTCGTCTTCGATCTCGGAGGTCTGCGCACGCTGGTGCACCTGTCCCAGGGGGGCCGGGTGGATGTCGAGAATCCTCCCAAGAGAACTCGGCCCAAGGGAGCGGTCGTGCGCTTCAACTTTTTGCAGCGACCCTCGGTCCTCATCAAGGAGTACGGGAGCCACCGCAAGGCGGGCTGGTGGATTCTCGCCGAGAACGACGACGGGCCACTGGCCAAGCTCGGCCCGGAGGCACTGTCCGAGGAATTCGCCGACTTCGTGACCACCGGCGCCGATCGCCGTCGCTTGAACACGCTGCTGAGGGACCAGAGAACCGTCGCCGGGATGGGGCGCGGCTACACCGACGAGATCCTTCACGCCGCGCGACTGTCCCCCTACACCACTCTCACCAAGCTCACGGCGGAGGAGCGCCGCTCATTGCAACAGGCGATCTCCGAGGTCCTGAGCCGGGGGATGGAGTCCGAGCGCAAGCGCACCGGCGGGCTCCCCACCAAGCTCCCAGGCCGTTTCGCGATCCACGGCCACGCCGGCGAAGCCTGCCCCCGCTGTGGCTCCTCGCTAGCTAGGGTCAGCTACGAGAGTTACGAAATGGTTTATTGCCCGCAGTGCCAAACAGGGGGCAGGGTCCTCGCCGATCGAGCCCAGTCCCAGTTCCTGCGCTGAAGCGCGGAGGGAGCGTCCGAGCGCTAAGAAACTTTCGCCCTAGGTGAAAGAGCCTCTGCTACAGAGACATTCGGCGCGAGGCCCCCATTCGCTCGGGCACAATGGACGGCGCTATGGCAAGCGTGTTCACTGAGCTGACAATCGACTGCGAGAACCCCGTGCGCCTGGCCCGCTTCTGGGCCGAGGTCCTCGGTTACTCCGTGGCAGAGGCTGAGACAGGCATGGTGGAGATCTCCGGTCCCAATAGACCGAGCTTGGTTTTTTTCGAAGTGCCCGAAAACAAGACGAAAAAAAACCGCCTGCACATCGATGTCAACCCCGTCGATCGAGACCGCGATGCAGAGGTGTCCAGACTCCTGTCCCTTGGAGCCACCCACACCGATGTCGGACAGAAGAAGGATGTGTCCTGGGTAGTGCTCGCAGACCCCGAGGGGAACGAGTTCTGTGTCCTGGGCTCACGCGTCGACATTGAGCACTGCCCTACCTGCGGGGCCGCGAGGCAGACCCGGGATGATGGGCCGTCGACACAGGACGAACTCGTCGACGAGGCCTCGACCGACTCTTTCCCCGCCAGCGATCCCCCGGCGTGGTAGGCGCGGGGGCCGCGCCCGTCCCCGCCATGCGACTGTTCAACACTCTCGGGGCCGGACTCGAGGAGTTCACTTCCTCTAGTGAGGTCTCTCTCTACGTCTGTGGCGTCACTCCTTACGACACCACTCACGTAGGTCATGCTCGCACCTACCTCGTCTTCGACGTCTTGATCCGTCAACTCACGAACAAGGGTTTGAAGGTTCATTACGTTCAGAACATCACCGACGTCGATGACTCGATCGTGGCGCGTGCGGCGCAACTCAACGAACCATACGACGAGCTGGGGGGCCGTTACACGGGCATCTACATGGAAGACGTGGCGGCGCTCGGGATGATCCCGGCGCGCGCATATCCACGGGCGTCGGAGGCGATCCCGGAGATGCAGGAGCTCATTCGTCGCCTGCTCGCAACAGGACGCGCTTACCGGATAGGCGGCGATGTGTTCATGAGCGTCGCCGACGTGTCCACGTATGGGGAGCTAAGTCGGCTCGATCGGGCACTGATGCTTGACATCGAGTCTCAACAGGACGGCAGCACCGTGGGGGACGAGAGGAAGAAAGATCCTCTGGATGTTCTGCTGTGGCGGCGCATCGACGACGCCGGCCCCCGGTGGGAGAGCCCATGGGGGCCGGGCCGTCCCGGCTGGCACGTCGAGTGTTCGACCCTTGCCATCAAACATTTGGGCCGGCAGATCGACATTCACGGAGGCGGCGGCGATCTGGTGTTCCCGCATCACGAAGCCGAGATCGCGCAGTCAGAGGCCGTGACGGGGCTGCGGCCGTTCGTCCGCTTCTGGGTTCACGTCGCGATGGTCCACCTCGGCGGCCAGAAGATGTCCAAATCAGACGGGCACATGGTCTTCGTGCGCGATCTGCTGAAGGGCTACCCGGCCGATGCTTTGCGCCTCTACCTCCTGTCTGTGCACTACCGCTCGGTCTTCGACTTCGACGAACAAGAGCTGAAGTCGTGGGCCGGGGTCGCCTCAAAGCTGTCCAAGGCAGCGCACTCGCAGGCCGATCGTGGGCGATCGGATGAGATGGATTCGGCTTCGTTGCAGACGCGATTCGACCATGCCCTGGACTCCGATCTCGACACGCCCTCGGCTATCGACGCTCTGAAAGAGCTCGCCGCCCATGTTGGTCACTCGAAGAGTCACCGCGCTCAGCGTCTCTTGCGAAGGCTGGCAGCCCGGCTCGGTCTCAGTCTCGAGGTTTGAGGCTCGTAAGTCTCATTTCCACAGGTCGGTGCACTGACTCATGGACCGAAACTGATCTCCCGCGACCAGTACGTGATCCCAGACTGCGATGCCCCGCTTGCGGCCCGCCTCGATGACGCGACGGGTGAATTCGACGTCGCAGTCGTGGAGTTTCTTTATCGGCCCGCTGGAAGTGGACGTGAGCATGACGGCGCTTGCTCCGATCTGCTCGGGAAGGTAGTAGAGCTGATCGATCGGTATAGCGTTCTTGGGTTGGGTGTTGGATGCGAAGCACTCGCTTTCGCCGACGTCGCCGTTCACGTCGATACATGTGACAAAGACGACCTCCGCGTCGACACCGCCGACGATCTTCACGAGGTCGGTGATTGCATCTTCGGGCTTGAGGCTGAGCATTTCCAGATCGGCTCCTCTCAGGGGACGGCGGACTCCCACATCAGAGCGCAAGAAGGAGCCCAGAACTGTGGCGCACGCCACACATCGATCATTTTTAGCAAGGTTTTCACGCGGTTGCCCTGAACTGCAAGGGCAGCAGGATCGGAGCCGAGGAGGCTCCCCCCCCCGCTGACACCGGAGCCACGCGTCTCACCACAAGGACCAGCGGTTTCAGAAGCCAGCCCCAATCGATCCTCTGTCCTTCAGCCTTGAACACGGTTATGGTAGGGAGCGGCTGGAGTCTCTGTGCTGCCACCAGCCGGGACCGGAGTCTGCGATCGCCTGTTTCGTCGGGGGTTCTCCGATCACGCAGGCTGGCTTGAAAGGTTGATCCAGTGGAGGTTACCGGCACAACGGCAAGACGACAACTGGTCGGATTAATTGAAGAGAGCTAGTTCGGAGGCGAGGTTGCGTTGCGAGTGGGCCCAGGACGGCGACCCTCTGTACCTCGCTTACCACGACGAGGAATGGGGCGTACCCTCACACGATGACAGGCACCTGTTCGAGATGTTGGTGCTGGAGGGGGCGCAGGCAGGTCTGTCGTGGGCGACAGTTCTTGCCAAGAGGGAGGGCTACAGGCGAGCCTTCTGTGGCTTCGATCCCGGCTCGGTGGCGTCGTTCGAGGATGAGGACGTCCAGCGCTTGCTCGGCAATGCGAGCATCGTCCGAAATCGACGCAAGATCGAGTCCGCGCTTGACAACGCGCGCGCCACGATCGAGATCCAAGCGGAGTTTGGCTCGCTCGATCGTTATCTATGGGGCCTGCCGAGGCACTCCGTCGAGAGCGCTCCTCGATCGATTGACGATGTGCCATCCGAAACCGAAGCCTCGAGAGCGATGAGCCGGGAGCTCAAACGACGCGGCTTCCGCTTCGTGGGCCCGACGATCTGCTACGCCTTCATGCAGGCTGTGGGCATGGTCAACGACCACACCGAGTCCTGTTTCCGCCGCCGCGAAATCAGCAATACCCGACCTTATCGACCGTAGCCCCGCTCATGGAGGCTAGCGTCGAAGGATCACACCGGAGGCGGCCGCACCACCGCCTGTGCGCCGGCGGCCTCTGCGTGGCGCCGAGAGGAGTCCCGTCGTCATGTCTCAGACCCCGCTGTGGCGACGGGGCCTGATCGACCGAAGGATAGGATGTGCGGGCGTCAGACCGATTTTAGCGACGGTAGCCCCACTGAGAGCTGCCCTTAGCAGATCAAGCGCCGGAGCGCGTCCGCCTCAGCTCGTCCAGGCCGTGGGCATGAGCGCTCAGCACATCCGTGAGGTTTTCCGACGGGACGCGACCGTAGCCACAGGGGCCGGCGATACCGAAATCATCGAGATAGGAAGCGGCGAGGGCTAGCTGAGCCCGGAAGGCCGCAGGGTCATCGTCGTGATGGATCAGACCGAGAAACACTCTTGTGCCGCCAATGTCGAGGTCGCTCAGGGGCGCAAAGAACTCGGCCTTCGCCCTGCGGATCACCGGCATGTGCACGTAGTCGACGTGGCGCCCCGAGCGGGCGACGGCTTCATTGGAGAGCCGAACGCAAAGACCCAGATCCGGCATCACGATTCTGGGCCAGCCGCCCCATGTGCCGTAACACCAGTGATAACCCAGCACTGTGTCGTCGGGGATGCCGCGCCAGAGCCGCGCGAGGGATTCAGTGTGGCGAGCGAACTTCTCCTCCCAGCTCTGCCGAGGGAGCCAATACTTTGCCGGTCTATCGCCCATCGCCAGGTCGGCGACTTCGTTGGAGAAGTCGAACTGAATGGCGAGATCGTCCGCCGGAATCACCTCCAACAGGCGCTTGATTTCGCAGGCCACTGCCGATTCGTAGGCTTGTTTGACCGCTCCCCAGTCATCCGGCTCGGGGAAGTATTCCTCAATAGCGCTGCTGGAGGCGGGGAAACCGATCTGAAATCGGACGTGGCGGGGAATGACTCCGCCGGCTCGGAGGCGCCGGAAGATGTCGTAGGACTCGATCGCCTCTGCGGCGTAGTGCAGGTCTTCGAAAGCGACCTTGCTGACCCCCGGCTTGACGCGAAAGTGCCAGATCAGTCCTTCAAGTTCCAGCGCGTCGCCGGAAGCGATCGAGCGGTCGAGAAAAACTGGTATACGTCCACCCTTCGGCCTCTGAACCTCCTCGAGGGCTTCATGGGATGCGAATGTGCGCAGGGCCAGGTACTCGGTCCAGTTCCTTCGGTCGCCGACCTCTCCGTCCGGGAGGGATGCCAGAGCATTGCCCAGCGTGGAGCCGCACACGCGGAAGACATCCTCGACAGTATCGAAGGGCATGCTTCCAATAAGCAGCATCTCGCCCGCTGCCATGGGCGACTCAGAGCGCACTGTCTTCTTCATGACTCAGGTGGCGTGTGCACGAGCAGCAAACTGTACCTGCAGTGGGGCGCAGAGAAGGGATTATTCCGGACCTGATGCTTGTAAAGTCTGCCGATGAGTCTTGCTTGGGATCGGGTGAGAGCGTGGCGACTGTCGCGACAGCACCTTGATCAGAGGGTGGGCTCAGAGCGCCTCTTGGAAGTGGTTCGCGATGTGTGCGGTTTTCACGCACAAATGCAGTCGTCGACGGAGTTGCAGATGTGGGCGCGCGTCGACCGCGCCAACCGCGAGGACATCACGGAAGCTCTCTGGGAGAAACGAGAATTGGTCAGAACGTGGTGTATGCGAGGCACGTTGCATGTGCTCTCCGCCGGCGATCTCCCTCTGTACGTAGCGGCCTTGTCGCAGCACGACAGGTGGTGGAAGGGCGCGTGGCTGAGGATGATCGGAATGTCGGAGAAGGAGCTGAGGGCAACGCTCGAAGCCATCAGAGTTTCCTTGGGCGCCACTCCCATAACGCGTGAGAAGCTCGCGGAGAAGGTGGGCGAGAATTCCGGCGGCAAGGGCCGGGATGTGATGCTGTCGGGCTGGGGCGAGATGCTCAAGCCGGCGGCCTTTCACGGATATCTCTGCTCCGGGCCGCCGCGAGGTCAGAGCGTGACGTTCGTTCGGCCCGATCGATGGCTCGGCCGCTGGAGCGTGCCGAGTTCGGACAGGGCATGGAGAGAGATTGTTCGCCGCTACCTGCGAGTTTACGGACCCGCCGATCGTGAGGAGTTCGCACGCTGGTGGGGCATGCAGCCGGCTCCCGCGGGGCGGGTGCTGAAGGCATCTGAGGATGAATTGGCCGCGGTGGATATCGAGGGGCACGCGGCGTGGGCCCTGGCGGAGGACCTCCCGGCGCTGTCTAAAGATCGTCAGCATCCTCCGCCGCGCCTCCTTCCCGCTTTCGACGCCTACATTGCCGGGACACGCCCGCGTCAGTCCTTGGTGGATGCTCGCTTCCAGGACCTGGTTTTCCGCAAGGCAGGATGGATCTCTCCGGTGGTCTTGGTGGACGGGCTGGTCGCCGGCGTGTGGAAACACGAGCTGTCGGGCCGGCGTATCGAGGTCACCGTGAAGCCTTTCACCAAGCTGCGTGCCGGGGACCGCAAGGCCATCGCCGAGGAGGCGGAAGACCTCGGCCGTTTCCTCGACGCTCCAGTCTCGGTGTCGTTTCAGGCCCCGGTCTGAGGGGGCGTCTGCCTTGACCCACCTTTGGTACAGAAACGCCCCCTACGGACGTTTGTGAACCAAGGTCCCCTGCGGGGATTCCGGCCCCCGGCCCCGGCTGTGCCCGCCGATGAACCCCTACCTCACCCATCTTCGTCCCAAATCCGACCTATACGGTCGTTCTTGGGCCAAACCTCGCCTGAACATGGCTGCCTGTGACATTGTGTGGGCTAGCGTCCCCCGGCGAGCGAAGTCATGAGTCATCACAGCACCTTGGGGGGGCGGAGTGCAAGCCAACCGAAAGGGAGCACCCGACTCATTGGAGATAACCAGCGCGCCTAAGCAGACGGCCAAGTGGGGCAAGGTGCTCGACCAGACCCGCTGCATCGGGTGCCACGCGTGTACGACCGCGTGCAAGTCTGAGAACGAGGTGCCGCTGAGTGTGACGCGCACTTACGTGAAGTCGGTCGAGGTCGGCTACTTCCCCCATACTCGGCGCTCATTCCAGGTTACGCGCTGCAACATGTGCGAAAGCGCCCCGTGCGTGGCGGCCTGTCCGACCGGCGCCATGTATCAACGGGACGATGGACTGGTCGATTTCGACAAGTCGATCTGTATCGGCTGCAAGGCTTGCATCGCCGCCTGTCCTTACGACGCTATCTTCATCAACCCCGAGGACCAGTCGGCCGAGAAGTGCAACTTCTGCTCCCACCGGCTCGACATCGGTCTCGAACCGGCGTGCGTGGTCGTGTGCCCGGTCGAGGCGATTTTCGTGGGGGATCTCAACGATTCCGCCTCGAGGGTGGCCAAAGTCGTGAACCGTGAGCCGGTAACTGTCAGGCGTCCGGAGAAGGAGACGCGACCCAAAGTCTTTTACCACGGGGCTCATCAGGCGACCCTCGACCCCATCGCGGCGCGCCGCCCGGGCGGAGGCTCATTCATGTGGAGTGAGCAGACTGCCGGCGGGGATCACGTCGTTTCCGGTCATCCCGAATCATGGAACAACTCGAGCGCGGCAGCGCTGCTGTCCTATGATGTTCCCCACCGCGCACCGTGGGATTGGCGCGTAAGCCTCTACACGTGGACCAAGGCCATTGCCGCCGGAGCATATCTGGTGCCGTTGCTGCTCATCCTTGCCGGGTCGATCTCGTGGGACAGCGATATATTCACGCAGGCGGCCCCGATCACAGGCTTGCTTTTCCTGGCGATTACCGGAGTGCTTCTGATCGCCGATCTCAGTCACCCCGGACGCTTCTACATGATTTTCACGCGGCCACAGTGGAGCAGCTGGCTGGTAAAGGGTGGCTTTCTGATTGCCGCGTACGCGGGCGTGCTGACGCTGCATCTGCTCGCCACCGTCGTCGGATTAGGCATCGCTCACAAAATGCTTGCCGTACCGGGCGTTCCTCTCTCGATCATGGCTGCCGTTTACACTGCTTATCTGTTCGCACAATCCAAGGGCCGGGACATGTGGCAGAGCGCGCTATTGCCGCCCCACATGTTCGTGCAGATGACGCTCGCCGGATCTGCCGTGCTGCTATTGCTTGCCCCGGTTATCGAGGAAGCTGCTGTGACCCCACTCGCCCTCGTCCTCGCAGCCGGTGCTCTCGGCCACCTCCTGATGGTGTGGGGAGAGGCCACCCTGACCCACCCGACCGCTCATGCTCACCTCGCCGTGTGGGAGATGACGAGAGGCCGCTTCAGTAACTTTTTCTGGGTCGGAGTGGCACTGGTGACCGTGGGACTCACCGCACCTCTGATCGGGCCGCTGGCGGCCCCAGTGGCACTCGCCGGCCTCCTGGCTCACGAACACGCATATGTGCAGGCGGCCCAGGCGGTGCCCCTTGCGTAGACGGCAAAGCCTTAGGAAGGAGCCCGGATGACGGAGAGGAGCCTCGACGACCTTGCACGTCGAGTGAGCGCGGCACGAGCAGAGGTCGAAGCCCGTGGCGAAACCTTCTATCCGGGCCCCAGTCGCATCAATCTCGCTGCTTTTCCTCCTAAGGAGCGCTGGGACAATTGGGTCGAACTGGATTCCCGCTCGTTTCCGAAGAGGATAGAGAAGCGCTACATGCTCGTCCCGACGACCTGCTTCAACTGCGAGTCGGCCTGCGGTCTCCTCGCTTACATCGACAAAGAAACGCTTCAAGTGCGCAAATTCGAGGGCAACCCGGAGCATCCGGGCTCCCGGGGGCGCAACTGCGCCAAAGGGCCCGCCACGCTGAACCAGGTCACCGACCCGGACCGGATCCTCTATCCGCTCAGGCGTACAGGAGCGCGTGGGGAGGGCAAGTGGGTCAAGGTGGATTGGGACGAGGCGCTCGACGAGCTCGCCGCACGAATCCGTAAGGCGATCACCGAGGATCGCCACAACGAGGTCATGTATCACGTCGGGCGCCCCGGCGAGGATGGCTTCACGGAGCGTGTGCTTGCCACGTGGGGAGTTGACGGACACAACTCGCATACGAATGTGTGCTCCTCTGGTGCGCGCGCCGGCTACCACTTCTGGACGGGGATCGACCGGCCGAGCCCCGACCACGCGAACGCCAAGGTGATCTATCTCATCAGCTCACATCTGGAGGCAGGCCACTACTTCAACCCTCATGCCCAGCGTGTTATGGAGGCCAAGCAAGCCGGTGCCAAGCTGATCGTGCTCGATGTGCGTCTGTCCAACACCGCCACCCACGCCGATCATTGGTTGTCGCCCTATCCGGGAAGCGAGGCCGCGATCAATTTGGCCATCGCCAACCACCTCATTCAGAATGACCTATACGACCGTGAGTTCGTCAGGCGGTGGTGGAACTGGAAGGAGTACCTGGCAAGCGAGCATCCGGAATTGGAGGAGCGCTTCGAAGTTTTCGAGCCCCTCCTCAAGGAGCTCTACAAGGAGTTCACCTTCGAGTTCGCCGCAGCGGAATCTGGCGTCGAGGTCGAAACCCTCGCCGACGTCGCAGCAATCGTTGCCACCGCAGGGACCCGTCTGTCGACACACAACTGGCGCTCGGCTGCGGCAGGAAACCTCGGCGGTTGGCAGGTCTCTCGCACATTGTTCTTGCTCAGCGCCTTGCTGGGCGCGATCGCTACGCCGGGCGGGACCTATCCGAACGCGTGGAACAAGTTCGTTCCCAAACCGATCTACTCCCCGCCACATCCCCTCACCTGGAACGAGCTCACATGGCCGCTTGAGTATCCGTTGGCTCTGAACGAGCTGAGCTTTTTGTTGCCGCACTTCCTCAGAGAGGGGAGGGGGAAGCTCGACGTCTATTTCACCCGTGCCCACAATCCGGTGTGGACTAACCCTGATGGCTTTTCGTGGATAGAATCACTTACCGATCTAGACAAGGTGGGTTTGCATGTTGCACTGACGCCGACGTGGAACGAGACCGCCTATTTCGCCGACTACATCCTGCCGATGGGGCACTCTTCCGAGCGTCACGATGTCCATTCCTACGAGCAGTACGACGGTCAGTGGATCGGATTCCGCCAGCCCGTGCTCAAGGTCGCACGAGAGCGGCTGGGTGAGAGCGTCGCCGATACGCGTGAGGTCAACCCCGGAGAGGTATGGGAGGAGAACCAGTTTTGGATCGAGCTGTCATGGCGCATCGACCCCGACGGGGTTCTGGGTATCCGCCGCTACTACGAGTCCGAGAAGAGTCCGGGCACCAAGCTGAGCGTGGACGAGTACTACGGGTGGATGTTTGAGAACTCGGTGCCCGGGCTGCCCGAGAAGGCCTCTGCCGAGGGACTCAGCCCGCTCGAGTACATGCGTCGCTACGGTGCTTTCGAGATCAGTAAGGGCGTGGGGCGGGTTCATGAGCAGCAGGTCTCGCCAGACGAACTCACCGGGACGGCCGAGAGTCGCTTTGGGCGTGTCTTCGCCACCTCCGTCAAGCCTCCGTCTTGCAACGTTGTCCCACAGGCGACCCCGGAGCCCGATCAATTCGGTCGCCGAGCCGTTGGCGTTCGTATCGACGGCGAGGTGCTGCGCGGCTTTCCCACTCCTTCGGGGAGGCTCGAGTTTTTCTCGACGACACTGGCGAGCTGGGGTTGGAGGGAGCACGCGCTCCCCGGATACATTCGAAGTCATATCCACCCCGCCGCTCTCTCCCCGCAGCAGATGCCGCTTATCTCGACCTTCCGATTACCGATCCAGATCCACACGCGTTCGGCCAACGCCAAGTGGCTCGACGAAATAGCTCACTCGAACCCGCTGTGGATGCATCCAGTGGATGCCGCCAGATTCGAAATCGGGTCTTCGGATCTCGTGCGAGTCAGCACGGAGATCGGACATTTCGTGGTCAAGGTCTGGATCACCGAAGGCATCCGGCCCGGGGTAGTTGCCTGCAGCCACCACATGGGCCGGTGGAAGCTCACCGATCAGGGTCAGCGCCAGATGATGGCGACCGTCGATCTCGACAACACTGATGGTCGCTGGGGAATGAAGCGGCGCAGCGGGGTCGAGCCTTACGAGTCGGCTGATGCGGATACCAAGCGCATCTGGTGGACCGACGTGGGCGTGCACCAGAACCTCACGTTTCCCGTGCACCCAGACCCGATTTCTGGTCAGCATTGCTGGCACCAGGCCGTGAGTGTCTCGAAGGCTGAGCCCGGCGATTCGTATGGGGACATTTTTGTGGACACCACCAAGGCGCACCAGGTCTACCTGCGATGGATGGAATTGACTAGAAACGCGCTTGCAGTTTCTCCGGATCAGACGCGCCGGCCGTACTGGCTGATGCGTCCGCTAAAACCCGCCATAGAGGCGTTCAGGCTCCCGAAGGTGCGGGCGTGACCTCACGCGCGGAGTTGTTTCGAGCGCTCGCCTTCTTGTGCGAGTCGCCAGGTTCGGCGTCTCTCGGCTTGGGAGCTACGCTGGGTCTGTCCGGCGAGCCAGAGGAGCACGAACACACGGAGGCCTTCCTCTTTCAGCTCTATCCCTATGCATCGGTTTATGTGGGGTCCGAAGGGATGTTGGGCGGCGAGGCGCGTGATCGCGTGGCGGGGTTCTGGCGCGCGCTGGGACTTCGCCCGCCGGCTGAGCCCGATCATTTGGCGGCACTGTTGGCGTTGTACGCAGGACTTATCGATCGGGAGCTGGACGAGCCAGACGAAGCCAGGCGAGCACTCAGACGCCAATCCCGCAAAGCTCTATTGTGGGAGCACCTCCTGAGCTGGGTGCCTGTTTTTGCGGACAGGTTTCGCGTGGTGGCGACGCCCTTCTATGCAGGGTGGGCGGATCTTCTGCTCGACGCACTCATCGACGAAGCAAGAACCGTCGGCAGGCAAGAGACGCTGCCCCTGCACCTCAGAACCGCGCCGGAGCTGTTGTCGCCTTCGGAAGCTCCACGCTCATTTCTTTCTGGACTGCTCGCGCCTGTGCGGAGTGGGATGATTCTCACTCGCAGCGACCTGTCGCGCGCGGCTCGTGATCTCGATCTCGGGCTCCGAGTCGGCGAGCGCCGCTTTGTGCTGGAGAGCTTTCTTGCCCAGGACGCCGATAGCACATTGGCATGGCTCACACGAGAGGCGTGCCGCTCGGCGGAACGCCACGCGTCTTACGCGAGCGAGCTCGGAGGTATTTCGTTGTTCTGGAGGGAAAGAGCCGAAGCCGCCGCCGCTCTTTTGTCCGAAGGTCTTTCTACCGGCGGAGCGGAGGTCGTTGACGTTACAAGGCGAGCGGGATGACGCCCTTGCAACCGAGATCAGGGGGGAAGAGGCGATTCGCAGGATAGTGCGAGAGGAGGTCGAGCGGGCCCTCCAGAGCGACCAGGGGCCGGACGTGACGCGCTAGTCGTGCGCGGGGGCGTGATCGACTGGCTGGAGAGGGATACCCTGTGAACAGGCGGGATGGCGATCTCCTTAGCACCTCGGCCCCCCCGGAGTCCTCAAGTCTGAGTGACCTGTTCCCGATGGAGGGGGGTGGTCGTCGACAACCCGGATCGGGGTGGTTTCGTCCACGCTCCGGGCGCGTGGACGTGCTGAATGTTGTTGTGGGGTTCGGGAGCGCTCTTTATCGGCGCCGCGAGCCTAACGGCGCGTTGGTGGGGGAGCAGAGTCGATGCTCTGGGTCGAGCGAGCTCATTCCCGCTGTTCTCGGTCGTGGCTTTCGTGCTGCTCGGAGTCACGGCTTTATCTCCATGGTTCTTGAGAGCGCGACTGGAGCACAGACTCGCTGGTGCAGCCTCGACTGTCGTGGGGTCCTCAGTCAACGTGCATTGCCAGACCGCAGGCGAAACCTTCACCGATGCCGGAGCGGACCTCGGCTATGTGGCCTTTGGGTCAGACGGAGTGCCGGAAACCAAGACAACGATCAAATGGGAGCAATGCCGTGCACTGGCCTCCTTTACGAGATCGGGAGGGATACGGCCGAGTAGGGACGAGATGATCGCCGTCCACGTGCTGACTCACGAGTCGATGCACATTAGCGGGATTGGGAGCGAGGTGGCGAGCGAGTGCCGGGCGATGCAACGCGATGCCCGGATGGCCCGCCTGCTGGGCGCCGGCCGATCGGACGCACGCTACCTGGCTTCTTGGTACTGGCGCACGGTTTACCCGCATATGACCCCCGCGTACCGATCCGACGACTGCGGTCCCGGGCAAGCCCTCGACGAGGGGCTACCCGATCCGCCGTGGGAGTTTGCCGAGGAGCCCTCCTGAGCACTGGTTCCTGGGCCTTCGGACATTCACCAGGTCAGGCGAGAGCATACTCCTCGCTAGATTCCGCACCCTAGAGCTATTTCTCGACGGTGATGGTTCCGGTCATGCCGGTGCCGTCGGGAAGGCCGTGCACTCTGCAGTAGTAGTCGTAGCTACCGGACTCTGTGAACTCGACGCGGAAGCCGTCTCCCTCCCCTAGACACTTGTCGGTCTTGATCGGGGAGCAATTGGGTGACGAATCGAACGTCTCGTCTGCGGCGGTCACGGAGTGAGGCTGTAAGCCGATCTGTTTCCACACAATCGTGGAGCCCACAGCCACGGTCATGCCTTCTGGCTCGAATGCCGTATCGACGATGCGTGCCCGCTCAGTCGAAGG
>JACDAL010000029.1 GCA_013695465.1 Actinomycetota bacterium
CCTACGCGGGGCGGTTCACGACCGATCAGGGTCTGCGCGCCCGCGTGGTGGCGCGCACGACGGTCCCGGCGAAGGTGCGTTTCGAGTGGAGCACTCAGTTGAACTTCGCTAACTCCCACTCGAGCGATGCATCCGGCTACGTCAAGCGGGCCTCGGTCGCCAAGGGCTGGCTCGCGAACCTGCCGGCAAACTCACTCGTCTACTGGCGCGCGGTCGCAACCACAGGGGCCGGAGGACAAGCGAGCAGCCCGGTCCACACCCTTCGTACTCCGCCCGCCGCGGGTCAGAAGATCACGCTTGCGTTCGGGTCCTGCACCGACTTCAATGTCCCCAACCCCTCCTTCGAACGGGCTGCAGCGCGAGGGGCCGACTTCTTCGTGCATCTCGGTGACTTCGGATATGCGGCCTTCGGGACACGCTCCGCGGTGTCTCGAACGGCGGGAAGCTATCAGGACCGTTGGACGCGAATGCTCGCCTCCTCCGATGTCTCGAGCATGACCAAGAAGGGGTTCTGGATTGGCTGTCAGGACGACCAGGACTACGGCCGTGGGGACGCCTGGAGCGGCGATCACGCGAAGTTCACGATCTCCGCGTGGGACCAACTCTCGGGCAACCTCGACCAGCGCTACTTTGCCGTGCGTTATGGAGATGCCCACTTGTTCTTCACGGACTCGTGCCGTTTCTCCGACAAGAGAGATTCCGATACCGGGGACTCGATGCTCGGTGCCAAGCAGAAGGCGTGGCTCAAGAATGCCATGCTTAATTCGAAGGCGCCTGTGCTGGTCTTGTTCATGCCGCGCCAGCTGAGCCATGTGGAGAACAATTTCAAGAATGAGTACGACGAGCTCGTGAGCTTCTTCAAGGGGCGCGTCAGGGATGGACACGCGGTGCTGATCTGCTCGGGCAACTCTCACCTGCAGTACATGGGACAGCATCCCTCTGCGTACACGCAGGAAGAGGCCTACGAGTTCTGTTCTTCGGGCACGGACCGGGCCGGGCAGCGGAGCATACCTACGAACGCCATCAAGAACCGTGAGGACGGCATCAACGCGTTCGGCCTTGTCGAGATCGACAGAGCCAACAACACATTGAACCTGAAGTCGATCGGCTCCGACACGGGCAACGTCATCCTGGAGAAGACTCACTCGATTTAGGGGGGCCGAGTCAGGTCCCGCCCCTCTATCCCGGGGGAAAAATGTCCACGGTTCGCGTTTGACCACCGGGTCCGGTGGTTAGATGTCTACGGTTCGCTTCTGCCACCATGTCGGGGCCGCCGGCCCCCTGCTCGGGCACAATGGTGGGCTTACGAGATAGGAGCTCACCACGACCCGTTTCTTGATCGACACCGACACCGCCGGCGACGACGTCACCGCGATGCTGTTCGGTCTACTGTGGCCAGACGTCGCCCTAGAGGCCGTGACTGTCTGCTGCGGCAACGTCTATCTCGAGCAGGCGACCCGCAACGCGCTCAACACCGTGGAGGTCGCCGGACGGCCAGATGTCCCCGTCTACGCGGGCGCGGCGCGTCCCTTGGTACGGGACCTCGTCACCGCCCACTACGTGCATGGCCCAGACGGGATGGGTGGTGCGAACTTCCCCGAGCCGACGCCTTCCCTGGCGGAGGGCCACGCCGTCGATGCCCTCATCGAGCTGTCCCGCCGCCACGCGGGAGAGCTGGAGATCATCGCCCAGGCGCCGCTGACGAACATCGCATTGGCGCTGCTGCTCGACCCCGAGTTGCCCTCGAGGGTGAGGCGGCTATGGGTGATGGGTGGCAGCAACAACCGGCTCGGCAACATCACGCCCGCGGCCGAGTTCAACTTCTATGTCGATCCCGAGGCCGCCCACCTCGTGCTTGCCGCGGGCTTCGAGCTCACCCTTGTGCCGTGGGACCTGTGCATCGACTACGGCATCTTGCTGCGCGATGAGCTTCGGCCGGTTCTCGACATGAGGACCAAGCTGTCCGAGTTCTACCTCCAGGTCAACCGGAGTGTGTGGGAGTTCAGTACCAAAGCGGAGGGAGGCTCGATCGACGGGATAAGCCATCCGGACTCGCTGATGATGGCGATGGCGATCGAGCACAACCTCATCCTCGAGACCAGGGACTGCTTCGTCGACGTCGAGTACTCGAGCGAGCTGACGCGCGGCTACAGCCTCGTCGACCTGAACGCCGTCCTCCACAAGCCGTCCAACGCAACGGTCGTTACCCGTGTGGACCGGGACCGCTTCAAGGCGATGCTGTTCGAGCTGCTGAGCCGGAGCTAGATAGAACGATCTCTTCGGCGCGCGCCAGCAGAGCCGCGGCCCCCTCCATGCAGGCACGTCGCTCGGGCTCGGTTGCCCGAGCTACCCGCTCCGAAACGAGACTCTCGCATCTCGACACGAGTCCCGGCCAGCTCTCGGGATCCTGGCCGCGCACCTCGAGAGCGGTCCGCAGCCAGCGGCGCCCGTAGCCTGCGTGGATGGCCTCGTCGGCCCAGTCGAAGTCCATGTCCCGCTGGCTGGTCCGGTCGCCGAGCCCGCCAAACGCCGCAGCACGAACTTTCTTCTTGCCGATGTTCTTGCTTTCGAAGAAGGACAGCATCGCAAGCCTGTAGATCGGGTCCTGGTCGCGGCATGCCTGATAGATGTAGCTGCCCAGGGGGATCTGGCCCGGCTCGAAGCCCCAGAAAGCAAGTCGGCGGGCGCCCATCGTCATGTGGCGGCTCTCGTCGTAGAGCCATCGGGCGGCGTCGAACAGGAAGTCCCAGCCGAGCTCGCGCTGAAACGCATGCAGGACGGCGGCGGCAGTCTCGACCGCCCACACCTCGTTGAGATGGCTCACCGCGCTCCTGAGCTGAAGGAGCATCCCCTCGCCGTAGGGGTAGTCCGGGTCGAGCGCATCCGGCCAGTAGAAAGGCGTGAGGAAGTAGCGAGGGTCGCGAGCCGCCTCTTGCGCCAGTCCAAAGGGTCGCCCCCCGGTGATCCGCGGGCCGGTGTCGGTGTAGCTCGGGGGTTCGAGCGACACGCCCAAGAGCTCGTCGAGACGGTCTTTGAGGTTCGCCACCCATTCGCTCGTCGCCCCGAGCTCGTGCTCGGAGGCATCCCGGAGTGCCCGTTCGCGTAGCGCCTTTTCCTTGACCGACACTTCGAGAAACCGGCGCGTGGGGCCATCAGCGATGTCATCCGAGAGCTCGAGGTAGTCCTCATAGGCCGTTCTCTGGGCCGGTAAGAGGACCTCGGCAAAGGCCACCAGGAGATCGGTTGGCCCGGGGGCGTCGAGAGCCGCGTCGAAGAGCGCAACCAGCGGGCGCTCCGAGCCGAGCTCCAACGTGCGATCGGGGTAGCGCAGCTCGAAGATGCGATTGCGCAATGCTTTGGCGGTCTCGGCGTCCTCCCACGCCGAGCGGCTCAGCAGGGCCTTCGTCTCGAGCCGCCTCACTGCGGGGATCCATGCGGCCGCAGCGACGATGACGGCGCGCTCGAGGTAGAGGAAACGCTTGAGGATGACGGCGCTGTCGAGCCGCAGTAGGCGCTGCCTGCCCGGCTCCACCGGGAGCAGGGCCTCGCTCATCGGCCCGCGTCCATGAATTCTTGAAGTTGCTCCCGGCGAGGCAGCGAGGGAACCACCCCGAGTTTCCTGCAGGCGAGCGCACCTGCGGCCGCGGCCCTCTCGGCCGCATCCTCGAGCGCGGCCCCCTCGGCCACGGCTGCCGCCAGCGTTCCGCTGAAGGCGTCCCCTGCTCCCGTCGAGTCGACGACCTCAACCGGCCACGGCTCGAACTTGATGCGCTCTTCGCCGCGCGCGAGGAGCGCTCCTCGGGGGCCGAGTGTGAGCAGGACGGCCGACGGGCCGAGTGCGAGGAGCCGGGTGCAGAGCTCGTCGTCGCTGCACTCTTCTTCGGAGGAAAGGCCGGTCAGCGTACGGGCCTCCACCTCATTGGGAGTCAGTACGTCCACCGAGGCCAGCACTTCGGACGGAAGGGAGCGAGCCGGAGCCGGATTGAGCAGGGTGAGGGCACCCGCCTTGCGTCCCGCGGCCAGCGCCACTGCGGCCGCGGCAACGGGGATCTCGAGCTGAGTGGCAACCACCGCCGAATTCGCGATCGAGGGTCCGGCGGCGTCGATATCGGCCGGGGACAAGAGATCGTTGGCGCCGGGGTCGAGCAGGATCCGGTTCTCTCCAAGATCATCGAGCATGATGAAGCCGAGCCCGGTGTTGCGCTCGGGATGGGTTATGAGGTGTCTGGTGCCGACTCCCTCGGCGGCGTAGAGCTCCAGCGCCATGTCTGCGAATGCGTCTTTGCCGACGGCCGCAACGAGCTCCACCACGGCCCCCATGCGCGCCGCCTGCACGGCCTGGTTGCTGCCCTTGCCGCCGGGGCCCTGATCGAAATCGCGGGCCAACCGAGTTTCGCCCGCCGCGGGGAAGACGTCCGAGCGTAACGTCAGCCCCACTGCGAAGCTCCCCACCATTGTGATCATCTCCGCTGCAGTCTATGGAAATGGGCAGCGACCGTACGTAGGCAATCGCGCGTTCAGCACCTCCAGGTACGGATTTGGTAGTGGTCGCGCCTTGCGCGCGGTTTGAGTACCTGCGCCGGTGCGGCCCGTCTACAGTCGGACAGTGATACTGGTTGTGGGAAGCCTCAATCTCGACATCGTCGTCCCGGTTCCCCATCACCCCCAGCCGGGCGAGACCGTTCTCGGCGGAGATCACGCCCGCCACCCAGGGGGCAAGGGGGCTAACCAGGCGGTTGCGGCGGCACGTCTGGGAGCGACGGTGGCGATGTTGGGTCGTGTGGGTGACGACGACGCGGGGAAGCTCCTTGTAAGTGCCCTCGGAGATGCCGATGTCGGCGTCGACGATGTGCTCGTGAGCGGGGATGCACCCAGCGGGATCGCACTCATCACCGTCGACGACCACGGCGAGAATGCCATCGTGGTGAGCCCGGGCGCCAATGCGCGCTTGACCCTTTCAGACGTCGATGCCGCGGCGGAGCTGATCGCGGGGGCCGGCGTCGTACTGCTTCAGCTCGAAGTGCCGCTTCACACCGTGGAACGCGCCGCGCAGCTTGCTCGCGGCACGGTGATCCTGAACCCGGCCCCGGCAGCCGAGCTGTCCCGCTCGCTTTTGGAACAAGTCGATGTGCTGATTCCGAATCGGGGAGAGCTCGAGTTCCTCGTGCAGGGTAAGCGTGACGTAGCCGCGGCCGCCCGAGAGCTCGAAGCTCACCAAGTGGTGGTGACACTGGGGGCGGAGGGAGCACTGGTCGTGACCGATGGCGGGATCGAGCGCATCGCCGGTCACGCCGTCGAGGCCCTCGACACGACTGCCGCGGGGGACTGCTTCTGCGGAGCGCTGGCGGCCGGCCTCGAGGAGGGACTCGATCTGGTGGCCGCGGCCCGTCGGGCAAATGCCGCGGCCGCCCTCTCGACGACTCGGCAGGGGGCGCAGCCGTCCCTGCCGACGAGAGCCGAGCTCCACTTTTTCGCCGCTCGCCCCGGTGAGCGGGGCTCCTCTTGAAATGAGCCCTAGATCACCGTGTCCGGTGCCACTGAGGCCGCTGCCGGCACGTCCATCCCGTTCCTAACCCGCACCCCCTTCCCAACCAGCGCCAGCTCGCCCTCGGAGGCCCCCACTGTCGCGCCCATCTCCACTTCCACCCGCTCATCTACGATCGCGTGCAGCACGGCGGCGTCGCGTCCGATGTGGCAGTCGTGGAGCACGACCGCGTCGCGCACCACGGCCCCCTTCTCCACGGTGACCCCCGGCCCCAGCACCGAGTGCTCGACCGTGCCGCGAATCGCACAACCGGGCGACACCAGGCTGTTGAGGTTCAGAGCTTCGGGGTGGATGTGGGCCGGGGGTCGCTGCTGCGCAAGCGTGAAGATGGGCCACGCTGGGTCGTCGAGGTCGAGGCCGACATCGTCGGCGAGCAGGTCCATGTGAGCGTCGTGATACGAAACCGGGGTGCCTACATCCCGCCAGTAGCCCTCGAGGCGGTACTCCGCCGCCCGGCCCTCGGACACCAGGCGAGGCAACAGCTCGTCGCCCAGATCCGAGAGCTCGTTATCGGTCTTGCACAGCTCCTGCAGCATGCTCATGAGCGGGCCGGTGGAAAAGGCGAACACTTCTGTGGCGGCGAGGTCGCTCGAGGGATCGTCGGGCTTGTAGTCGTAGCTCTCGATGAGGCCGTTGCGTGTCGTCTTGACCATTCCGAGGCGAACAGCATGATCCATCGGCACCCGCGTCGTCACCATGGTGGCGTCCACATCCCGTTCGAGGTGAGCCGTGACCACCTTCGAGAAATCCAGCTTGTAAACGTGGTCGGCGCTCATCACGAGCAGCACCTCGGGGGCGGCCTCTGAGATGAAGCGCCGGTTCCGATAGATCACATCGGCGTTGCCCTGAGCCCAACCCCCCTCGTCTCCCGGGCCCTGGTGTGGAGGGAGCAGGCGCAGACCCCCGTGGGTGCGGTCGAGGTCCCACGGGCGTCCGTTCGAGACGTGGTCGTTGAGTGACTGTGGATGGTACTGCTGGGCGATCCAGACGTCCGAGATGCCTGCGTGCATGCAGTTCGATAGCGGGAAGTCGATGAGACGGTAGACGCCGGCGAAGGGCATGGCGGGCTTGGCCCGCACCTTGGTGAGGACCTCGAGGCGGTTTCCCGCCCCTCCGGCGAGCACCAGCGCAAGCACCTGCATCACGCGGTTATAGCCGCTGCGAGAGACCGTGCCCGATGGGTGGCGAGGGGACTCAAACGCCCAAGTTGTGCTCAGGAGTACCGTTTCGGTATCCACAGGCGCAACTTGGTCAACGACTACCTGGCCCGGCCCCCTCAGTTGCGCTCGATGAGTACGTCCACTGCCACGCAGCCGTCCGCGTAGGCGATCACCGGGTTGACGTCGAGGGCGGACACCTCGGGGGGCAGGTCGAGCGCGAGCGTGGATAGGGACGCCATCGTCCTTGCCAGCGCGCCCATGTCGACTCCATTGCTGCTTAGGATCTTCCTGAGCTTCAACCTCTCGATCAGCCGCAGAGCGCGCACCTCGTCAACCGGAGGCAGCGCCAGCGCCCGGTCGCCGATCACCTCGACCAGCACGCCGCCTGCCGCGACCACCAAGAGCGACCCGAACTGAGGGTCTCGCACGACACCGAGGGCCAGCTCGACCCCCGGGCGCGCCATCTCGGCGATCGTGACCTCGGGCCCGAGCCGGCCGGCTAGGTTCTCGTACGCGGCCGCCAGCTGGCCCTCACTCTCGAGCCCCAGCTTCACCCCGGAAACCTGCGCCTTGTGCGCGATACCGGGAGCTGCGGTCTTGAGCGCCACCGGGTAGCCGATCTCGGCCGCGGCCTCCAAAGCCTCGCCGCAGGAGTCGGCGCGCCGGGCCGTCACCGCCGATATCCCGTAGGCCCGCAGCAACTCGAGGCCCGAGGCCTCACCGAGCGGTCCGGCGCTCAGCCTCTCTCTCCACTCATGCCTCGCTCCGGGCTCGGGTGGGCGGTGCGGGCGCAGCGGGGGCAACTCTTGGTGATCGCGCCGCGCCAGGAGATGTGCGAGCGCGGCAACACCCGTGTCGGTGCCCTCCAGCACGGGGATGCCGGCGGCCCGCAGCGAGGCCGCGTCGCGCGGCTCGATCGCACTCGACAGGTTCGACAGCAGCGCGAGGGGCTTTCCCGAATGTCCCCACGCCTCCTTCATGACCGCGACGTAGCCCGCTTCCGGGCGGCTCTCTGCGGTGAGGTCGACACAGAGAGCGACCGCGGCGACGTTTTCGTCGTCGAGCAGCGCCTTCAGCGATTCCGAAAAGATCGCTTCGTAGCCGTTGCCCGAGCCCCACGCGTCGAGAGGGTTGGCGGCCGCAAGACCGGGCTCCAGCACCCGCTCGAGCCTGGCAGCAGTCTTGGGTTGGAGGGGGGCGAAGGCGACGCCCCGCCGGTGGGCGACGTCCGAGAGAAGAGCGCGTTCGCCACCCGAGTCGTGGACGGTGGCGATTCCGCCTCGCTCAGCCCGGCGTCCCGCGACCAGCAGCTCGAGGGTGTCGGCCATCTCGTCGAGCGAATCCACTCGCAGCACACCGAAGGCGTCGAACACCGCTTCATAAGCCCCGTCGTCCCCGGCCAGGGCGCCCGAATGGGCGGTGACCAGAGCTTTCGAGCGCTCGTGCCGCCCGACCTTGCACACCACCACGGGTATGTCTTTGACTCGGGCCTCTCGCAGGCACGAGACAAACGCCTCGGGCGAACGCACGGTTTCGAGCAGAAGAGCGACGGCAGTGGTGCTGCGCCTGCCCAACGCGTACGCCAGGTAATCGGTCGCATCGGTTACCAGCTCCTGCCCCGAGGAAACAACCAGGTTGAAGCGGAGCCCCCGGCGATTGTGCAGTAGCGCCGAGAAGGCGGAGCCCGAGTGCGAGATGAACGAGATCCCGCCGGCCTCGAGGTCTGCAGGCAAGCGGTAGCCGCAGGCGCGCAACGAGCGCTCGAGGTTGACGAAGCCCATGCAGTTGTTCCCGCACAACGCCATGCCGGCTCGGGATGCAATGGCGGCAAGGCGAGCCGGCAGCGCGGGGCGGTCCGGGGATGGCTCCTCGAAGCAGCTCGAGAAGATGACTGCGGACGATGCGCCGCACGAAGCCGCAGCCTGAAGCTGCTCTTCGAGGGCGTGGTCAGGGATTCCCAAGAGAACGAGGTCAATGGGAGCCCCGACGGCTTCGAGAGATGGGTGGCAGGGGAGCCCTGCGACCTCCTTGTAGCGAGGGTTGACGGGGTGAATCTCGCCCGGAAACGAGCCCTCTTTCAGCACCGCGAGCATCTCGTTGCCGAACGAGCCCTCCCGAGAGCTGGCGCCAACCACTGCCACCGAGCGCGCCTCGAGCATGCGGTGAAGAGATGAGGCTTGGTTCAACCCTTGGCTCGCGTCAGCCTCTTCTTGAGTGCGGTCTTCCTGCGGTCGGAGAGCGCGGCGCGCGCTGCCTGATAGCCGGGGATGCCGCACACGCCGCCGCCCGCGTGTGTCGCGGAGCTGCAGTGGTAGAGGCCCACAAGGGGAGTGCGGTAATCGGCATAGCCGGGAGCCGGGCGCATGTGAAAGAGTTGTTCCAGGGATAACTCCCCGTGGAAGATGTTGCCCCCGATCAGCCCCCATTCCTGCTCCATCTCGTAGGGCCCCAGCACTTGGCGGTGGAGGATCGAGGATTTGAAGTTGGGGGCGAGCTCGGTGTAGCCGTCGATGACCCGGTCCGCGTAGGCCTCGAGCTCATTCCTGTGCGGCGCCTGCGACCACTCGTGCGGAACCCATTGGGTGAACAGCGAGGCTATGTGTGTGCCCTGCGGTGCCAGGGTCTTGTCGAAGAACGTGGGGATGCACCCATCGGAGAACGGCCGCTCTGCGGGCCGGCCCTCACGGGCGTCCTGAAATGCCTTCTCGAGGTAGTCCACCGAGTGCGCCAGCTCGATGGCGGCGCCGTGAATCATGGGGTCGGTGCCGGGGTCGGCGATGAAGTCGGGAAGCTCGCCCAGCGCGAGGTTGATCTTGACGACGCCCGAGCGCGTCTTCCAGTGCTCGATGTCGGAGACGAACTCAGACGGCAATGCTCGCCGCTCGATCATCTCGAGGAAGGCACGCTTGGGATGGATGCTCGAGAACACCAGATCCGAAGAAAGCTCCTCACCGCCTTCGAGCACGACTCCTCTTACCCGGCCCCCGTCTTCGAGTATTCGCTCGACCTTCGCATCGGTGCGCACTACGGCGCCGAAGGACTCGGCCGCGTCCCTGACCGCTTGGGACAGTGCCCCCATCCCGCCCTCCGGAAACCCCCAGCTGCCGAGACGCCCATCACCCACATCTCCGATGGAGTGATGCGCCATCACATAAGCGGTGCCCGGTGCGCAGGGCCCTGCCCAGGTCCCGATGATTCCGTTGATCGCATGCGCCGCCTTGATCTGAGGAGACTCGAACCAGTCGTCGAGCAGATCGGCGATGCTCATCGTCATGAGCCTGGTGACGTCCGCAGCCGATCGAACGTCGAGGCCGCGCATGCCCCATACCAGCCGAAGCTGATCGATCAGGTCCTTGGGTTTGGCCGAGCCCACCGGGGGTGGCACGCGCATGAGCAGGGGGCCGAGAATCTCGGCCAGCCCGGCGATCCACGCATCCCACTTGGGCTGAGCCTCGGCGTCCTTTTTCGAGAACTTCTCGATCTGTTCGATGTCGTTGGCCGAGCTGTTGCCGAACATCTTTAGCGAGCGTCCGTCGGGAAATGCGAGGTAATAGGACTCCATCGGAAAGACCTTGTATCCGTGGCGCGCCAGGTCGAGGTCTTTCACGATCGTGTCGGGCATGAGGCTCATGACATAGGAAAGGGTGGTTACCTTAAGCTCCGGCGCCTCCGGCCACGGGCTGTCGGTGGCGGCCGCCCCTCCGGTCTTGTGACGCCCCTCCAGCACCAGCGGACGAAGACCGGAGCGCGCCAAGTAGGCCGCCGCCACGAGCCCGTTGTGGCCGCCGCCGACAATGAGAGCGTCGTGCGATCTCATTGCGCCATCCGCAACCGTGTGCCGCTCGGGCTTCCTCCGAGGTAGCCGCGCGCAACCATCGTCAGGAAGTCGTGGACCGCGTCTTCGGCCGGAGACAGGGGGCCCTGGCGGTAGCCGCGCGACGCAGCGCCGCGTGTTACCGCTTCACAAGCGCCCCAGTCCTCCTGATTGGTAATGTCCCAGAACTCCACCGCGTAGGAGGGATCGAAGTCGTCGCGCCCGCTCGACTCTGGGGGAAAGAGCCATTCGCACTCGATGCGGCTCTGTGAGGGGGACAGCGGCTCGATCCGGTGGGTCATCACGTAGTCGGGATGGGGGCTGAGCAAGAGGTTGGGGAAGTAGCCGAAGTAGAGCACCTGACGAAGCTGCTCGGCATCGAGGCCCGGTATCGGCACACCCAGGCTCTTGCCCGTCAGCGACATCGTCTCGGCGTGATCCATCAGGTCCATTGTCCCGCCCGCCCACGCGCCCACCGGCTCTACGTTCA
>JACDAL010000052.1 GCA_013695465.1 Actinomycetota bacterium
CGGGTCGCGGCCTCTTCGGGCCGGTGATTTCTACGGCTCCCGTTGGTGAGGCCGCCGGCGAAATGTGGGATCACTTCTGTTACTTTGCCGAACAGGACGGCTTTTTCGAGCTGAAGCGGGAACGCGATCGCCGCCCGGGCGCCTAACCACTCCTTTTGTTCTTGCCTTCTCCAAGCGAACCCGGGTGCAGTGGACGGCGTTCCTGTGGGGTCAGTACTCGGGTTAGCTCTCTTTGGGTCAATTTGCGTGTAGGGCGGCGAACCAGCGGCCCAGGCCCTCCCACTTTGTGGGCGGATGGAACCCTGCCGAGCACTATGCCCCCGCTCCTGAGTAGCGCTCTAATTCTCGCGAGTAGAGCTTCGGGATCGCCTCCGATTCCGATATTTCCGTCCAGAAGCAGAGCCGAGCACCAGCGGCCGGCCCTACGGCAGCCAGGCCACGATCTCGTCCAGGGGCTTGCGTATGCCCGTGAAGAAGGGGATCTCAAGCTTTGTGTAACGCCGCGCCTCCGTGGCTCTCAGGCGGCGGATGAGGTCCACTATGCTATCGAGCTGGTCGGCTTCGAAGGCCAGGATCCATTCGAAGTCGCCGATTCCGAACGCACTCGTCGTATTGGCGAGGACGTCGGGAAACTCGCGGCCCGCGAGGCCGTGATCTCTGAGCATCATGCCCCGATCCTCGGGGCTCAACAGATACCACTCGGGCGTCCGCACGAACGGGTACACGCACAGATACTTCTTTGGCTCTTTCTTCTGAACGAAGGCGGGCTGATGGTCCTTGCTAAACTCGGCCGGTCGTACGAGCCCGATTAATACCTCGCGCGGCCGAAGCGCGCGGCCGAGGCGCGTCTGGCGCAATTGCGCGTAGAGTTCCTGGAGGTCGTCTACTGAGTGAGCCACCCACCACAAGACGATGTCCGCATCCGCTCTGAAACCGGTCGTCGAGTAAATCCCGCGCGTCTCTACCCTGTTTGCGTACGCCTCGAGAAGATCGGAGACTTCCTTTGTCGCCACGTCGCGCTCCGCCGAGGGCAGCGACTCAGGGAGGGCGTTGAAGACTGGGTATGAAGCATAGATTGTCTCGGGGTTCATGGCATGAGTTTAGCGGAGCATCGAGAGAACGACGACGACGAGGGAGTGGTTGTGAGCGAGGAATACGACGTGATCGTAATCGGCATGGGGGTCGGTGGCGAAGAGGTGGCCACCCGGACTACCGGCGGAGGCCTAAGAGTCCTGTGCATCGAGAAAAAGCTGGTGGGAGGGGAGTGTCCTTACTGGGGATGCATTCCTTCGAAGGTCATGGTTCGGGCGGGCACCACGCTGGCCGAGGCGGCGCGAGCGGTGGGGCTTGCAGGAGAGGGTCGAATCTCCCCGGATTGGGCGCCGGTGGCCGGGCGCGTACGCGAGTTCACGGGAAGCTGGGATGACAAGGCGGCGGTTGAGCGCCACCAGGAGCAGGGAGCCACTGTGCTGCACGGGGAGGCACGCATCCTCTCCCAGGGAGAGGTTGAAGCAGGAGGCCGCCGGTACTCCGCGAGTCGGGGGATCGTCGTGGCGACGGGCGGTGAGCCGGTTACTCCTCCCATTGACGGCATCACCGACGTCGACTTCTGGACCAATCGCGAAGCAATCGAGGCGGAGTCTGTGCCGGCGTCGCTCATTGTGCTGGGAGCCGGTCCCATTGGGCTCGAGCTGGCGCAGGTCTACGCCCGCTTCGGGTCCGATGTGTCGATCGTCGAGGTTGCCAACCACGCCCTGCCGGCCGAAGAGCCGGAGAACGGCGCTGCAATCGAGGAGATGCTCGCAAGAGACGGCATCAGCTTGAGCACCGGTGCGAAGGCGGAGAAGGTCGTCTCCTCGAGTGCAGGGATTGCAGTCCATCTGGCCGGCGGCGGCGTACTGAAGGCAGAGCGCCTGCTGGTCGCTACCGGGCGCCGCCATAACCTGTCCGCAATCGGGCTCGAGAACGTGGGACTCGACCCGGAGGCTCGATCGATCGAGGTCGACGAGCACCTCAGGGCAGCAGAGGGTGTGTGGGCTGTGGGGGACGTGACGGGCAAGGGTGAGTTCACTCACGTCGCCGTTTACCAGGGGCGCGTCGCTGCGGCCGACCTCCTCGGCCAACAACACGCTCCGGCCGACTACTCGGCCGTCCCCCGCGTCACCTTCACCGATCCGGAGGTCGCCAGCGTGGGGTTGACTGAAAAGCAGGCGAGAGATACGGGTCTGGACGTGGCGGTCGGGGTGGCCGAGACATCGTCTTCGGCGCGCGGCTACATACACGGACCGGGGGCCGAGCATGGCGTCTACAAGCTGGTGGCCGACACACGCGCCGGAGTCTTGGTGGGGGGTTCGGTCATGGGTCCTGCCGCCGGCGAGGTCGTGGGCACGCTGGTGCTGGCCATCAAGGAGAAGGTGCCAGTCGCCCGGCTCCGGGAGCTGATCTACCCCTACCCCACCTTCGTTCGGGGCCTCGAGGACGCTCTGAATGAGCTGGGTGAGGCGGTAGCACCAGGTTGACGCGCCCAGGACCGCTCGCCACGGCCAATTACTACTTGCGGCGTAATATCATCTAGTGTAGTATCGCCCAACGTAATAGCGCGGGAGTAAACGAAGATCGGAGGGTGGATAGTTGCCTGAACCCCTGGGCGGTTTCGGACGTCATTCGGAACCGGCGCTGCTGGTGCTCGTGAGCCTGGCGGAGAGGCCTAAGCACGGCTACTCGATGATGGACGACATCGATCGTCTCACGGGGACTCGGTTGGGCCCCGGCACCCTGTATGGGGCGATCGCTCGACTCGAGAAGCGGGGCTTCATCGAGAAGCTCGAATCCACCGACCGCCGTAAGCCCTACCGGCTGACCCATGCCGGACAGGATGCGCTGAGTAGTCAGCTCGCCGGCTTGGAGGTGGTCGTAAGCACGGGCCTCCAGAGACTTGCAACCGCATGAAGTGGGCCGCCCTGATTCGCCTCTATCCGAAGCGGTGGCGCATTCGCTACGAGGACGAGATGCGTGCGCTGCTCGAGGGGGGGTCCGTATCCGTCCGAGACGGACTCGATCTTCTTAGAGGAGCGCTGGAGGCTCACTTGATCAGAGACTTATCTGCCGGCCCAGACCCCCGCTCGCAAACCACACTAGGAGGCGTGATGGAGCACCCAGTCCCGACGAAAAGATCAGCGACCGTAGCGGCTCTGTTTCTTTGCCTGCCTGCCAGTTTTCTATTGTCGGTGACGATGAAATATGGGTTCGGTTATGACATGGCCTTCGACCCACTGGAGAGCTTCTGGACATTCAAGCCGATCGAGTACTTCACCGTGCTCTCTCCTCTCGCTGCGTTGTTCCTGAGTGTGGCGCCTGCCCTGCGGGTGTCGGTGGCGCGTGACGGAGGAGCGATCAAGGGCGCGCTGGTGGTGCAAGCGGGGGCGGTCCGGATCGCCGTTGCCGCGGTGAGCTTCGGCATGCTGCTCGTTTTTTTCGGCTATTTCCTAACCGAGAATATCGTCTACGTCAGGGTTCACTTCTGATCGAATGGGGTCGGCGATGGCTTTCTTGATTGACATGAATCAGAGAAGCTCGACCACGCGGGCCGCGGCTTCCTGTCCCTGGCGGATGCAGTCGGGCAGGCCCGAGCCGCGGTAGCCGGCGCCGGCCAGCCTCACTCCGGGGGTGGCTTCGAGGGCCCGTTCGGCCGCCGCCACGCGCTCCAGGTGGCCCACGGCGTACTGTGGCAACCCGCGCTCCCAGCGAGTGACTTTCGACCGCAGGGGGGAGGCGTCGAGGCCGATGGCGGCGCCGAGGTCCGCGACCAGGCGCCTCGCCAGCTCGAGATCCGTGATCGTCGAGACCGGGTCGCAGCCCGACCTGCCTGCGAAACAGCGCATGACCAGGGAACCGTCTGCGGGGGCCGTCTCGGGCCACTTATACGAAGTCCACGAGCAGGCGGCGAGCGTGGCCTGGGCGGCCCGGGACACGAGGAGTCCGCTGGTTCCCTCGGGGGGCGTCCAGGAGCCCTGCGGGTAGACGAGCGTGACCGAGGCCACGCTCGCATATTGGATCGTCCTCAGCTGCGCCGCCGCACCTGGGCTGAGCTCTCTGAGGATGGCGGCTGCGGTGAATGCGGGAACGGCAAGGATTACTCCCTGAGCCTCCAGGGTGGCTCCGGATTCGAGCCTCAGCTCGAACCCATTAGTCGAGCTTTGAATGCGCGCGACGACTGTGCCCGTCCGTACCTCTGCGCGCTCGAGAAGAGTGGCTGCGAGCCGTTCGACGAGCCTGTCCATCCCACCTCGAACCCCTACAAAAGGTGGTGGCCCCGCAGCGTCCTGAGCACGGAGGCCGGCGATAAGGCTGCGATGATGGCGCGCCAGTGAGTCGATGACGGGGGTGGCGGCGGCGAGGCTAAGGGACTCGGCTTCACCCGCTCTGGTGCCGGCCAGCAAGGGATCGACCAAATTCTCGAGGACCTCCGAGCCGAAGCGGTGAGCGACGAATGTGCCCAGGGAGAGATCCGGCCCCGACACGGGGCGGGGATTGAAGAGGTCGGTGCAGGCCCGCAGCGCCCCGCGCCCGGACAACAGTCCCGAACGCCATGCTCGGTAGGGAGAGGAGGGAATCCCGTGGGGAAAACCTGCGGGGAGCCGCGCCAGCTTGGCCCCGGTCCACACGAGCGCCCCGAAGCGGGCAGGAGACACGAGGTCCGAGCCCAGTCGAAGCTCCCGGCATAGAGAGGCGGCCGCAGGTTCCCGATCCAGAAAGGAGTCCGGGCCTACTTCCACCGTCAGGTCCTCGTCGCGCTCCGTCAGCACCTTGCCGCCGAGGCGTTTGGAGCTCTCGAGCACAACGACGTCGACACCGCCCTTGGCAAGGCGCTGTGCGGCTGCAAGACCGGTAATGCCGCCGCCGACGACGGCGACCCTGCTCAAGCCGCGTTCAGCGGCCGGGCCACGATCGCGGCCACCACATCGAGGAACTGGGGGTCGGCGTTCGGCGATCGGGTGCGAGCGAAGGCAAGGCCGAGTTTGTCGGCCGCCGCTTTTGCCTCGATGTCGAGGTCGTACAGGACCTCGAGATGATCGGCGACGAAGCCGCAGGGGCACACGACGACGCCCTTTGCCCCGGCTTTCGAAAGGCTGTCCATGACCTCGAGGATGTCGGGGCCGAGCCAGCGCTGTTCGGTGCGGCCGGCGCTCTGCCAACCCACCATCCAGCGCTGTAGTCCCACCTGCGCGGCCACCGCGCCGGCCGTGGCGGAAAGCTGGTCGGGATAAGGGTCGCCTCGTTCGAGGATGCGCTCGGGCAGGCTGTGGGCGGAGAACACGATCGTCGCAGCCTCCCTACAAGGGCGGGCCAGCGAATCCCGCGCCTCCACCACGCGCTCCCCCAGCCAGCTTATGTAGCCGGGCTCGAGATGCCAGCTGGGGATGACCGTCAGCGAGCCCTTCCACCCTGCGCGCTCGGCCGCGGCGCGGGCCCGGCCCTCGTAATCCGCGACGCTCATGGTGGAGAAGTGGGGGGCGAGCACCAGCCCCGCGGCCGTCTCCACTCCGTCTGCCGCCATGTTCGCGACGGCGTCGTCGATGAAGGGGGCAGCGTGTTTCTGGCCGAGGTAGGCTCGGACTCCCAGCCGCTCTTCGATGCCTCGCGCTTGCGCCGTGGTGATTTCCAGAAGTGGCGAGCGTCCACCGATGGCTGCGTAACGAGACTTGAGCTCGTCGAGCAGGTCCGCCGGGGGCGGCCGTCCTCCGCGAATGTCGGTGTAGTAGGCCTCCACCTCTTCGGGACCCTTAGGAGTTCCATAGGCCATGACCAGCACTCCCTGCCGTTCAGGGCCACGTGGCTCGGACTCATGTTGCTCGGACATCGGGCTCCCAGTCGTGTACGAGCTCGACCAGGCGGCGGAGCCGGTCCGGGTCGGTCGCAGGGAGGACCCCATGTCCCAGGTTGAAGATGTGACCTCGGCCCCCGCCGAATTGGAGCACCTCGAGTGCCTTGACCCTGAGCACCTCCCAGGGGGCCAGACAGGCGGCCGGGTCGAGGTTTCCTTGCACGACCGCCGACGGGCCCAGGCGCCGGCGCGCCGCGTCGAGAGGGGTTCTCCAGTCGACGCCGATGACCTCGGGCGAGGTCTCGGCCAAGAGCCCCAGGAGCTCCCCGGTGGCGACCCCGAAGTAGATTCGTGGGACGCCGAGATGCTCGAGGCCCTTGAAGATCTTGAGGACGTAGGGAAGCGCGAAGGCCGAGTAGTCGGCAGGGGCGAGGGAGCCGGCCCAGCTGTCGAAAAGCTGCACGGCGTCGGCTCCTGCTTGCACCTGTGCAGACAGGTAGGCGAGCGTTGAGTCGGCGAGGTTATCCATGAGCGCTTCCCATAGGGCCGGCTCCGACAGCATCAACGCCTTGGTACGAGCATGATCTTTCGAGGGCCCTCCCTCGACTAGGTAGCAGGCAAGTGTGAACGGCGCCCCGGCGAAGCCGATAAGGGGGCGATCAAGCTCGGCCGCCAGAATGCGCACGGTCTCCAGGACGAAGGGAACATCTCTCTGGGGCTCCAGCGGGCGCAGCTGCCGCAGCTCGCGGGCGGAGCGGATCGGCTCCTCCAGCACCGGGCCGACACCGGGCACGATGTCGAGCTTCGCTCCGGCGGCGGCAAGGGGGACCATGATGTCCGAGAACAGGATGGCAGCGTCCACATCCAGCCGCTTCACCGGTTGGAGCGTGACCTCAGCGGCGAGCTCCGGTGAGCGACACAATTCGAGGATGGAATGGTTTTCTTTGAGCGCACGGTATTCGGGAAGGCTGCGCCCGGCCTGGCGCATGAACCACACTGGAACCCGATCGGTGGGCTCGTTGCGGCAGGTGGCGAGAAAGCGGTGCGTCATGGAACCCATCCTATGGATCGTTCGAGTCGCACTTTGCGTTCGTGACCGCAAGGGAAGGTTGGAGGCCATGGTTGGCGAGGTGCTGGAGCGGAGCCGCCCGAGCGTTCCACGGGGGGCCGCGGCGGGCCGGGTCCCGAGTGTGCGCGAGGAGGGAGAGTAGGGTTTCTGGATCAGTTCCAGCTGCCACCCGGCGGGCTTCGTGAAGCCTCCTCGGGCAACTCCTGCTGATCGAGGGGATGATTGATCAAGGAGCCGACTCCGGCGAGGTTCGATGCGATAGTGCTCTCCGGGGGGCGGGGCACGCGCCTCGGTGGCATCGACAAGGGGAGTCTGGAGGTTGGCGGCCGGGCCCTTATCGACCGGGTGCTCGACGCGCTGGTGGCGGCCCGTCGCATTGTCGTGGTGGGACCGCCGCGCGAGGTTGCGGCGGATGTGCTGTGGGCTCGCGAGGAGCCTGCCGGTGGTGGGCCCGTTGCGGGCCTGGCGGCGGGGCTGGCCCTAATCGAGGAAGACGTAGTGGTGGTGGTGGCAGTCGACATGCCGTTCGTGTCGGAGAGCGTGGTCGCTCGGCTGATCGCCGCGGCAGGCGAAGCGGACGGGGCGATTCTGTGCAACGGGGGTGACCAGTACCTCTGTGGGGCCTACACCGCCGAGGTACTGCGCGCTAGGCTCGGGAGTCTGAAGGCCATACGGGGTGAGTCGATGCGCCGGCTGCTCGAAGGTCTGAGACTCGAGAGGATCAGAGACTCGGCCGCGAGCTGGGACTGCGATACCTGGGAACAGGTCGAGCGAGCCCGGTCGCAGGAAGGTGGTTGAGATGCCCGAGCACTGGGTTCGAGCAGTCTGCCGTGAGCTAGGTCTGGCCGGAGATTTCGACGTCGATCAGCAACTCGATGTCGCGCGTGTCGTGGCGCACAAGGTGGAGCGCCGGGCCGCGCCGGTTACTACCTTTTTGATCGGCGTCGCCGCGGGCCGGCTTGGGGGGGACCACAACGCCATTCGGGAGGCGTCGCAGAAGATCATCGCTCTGGCGCGCGAGTGGGAGCCTCCCGCAGCGTGACCCGGCCGTCGCTCAGGCCCAAGGCTGTGAGCTCGAGTCGAGCCAGGGCCTGGTAGTTGCCCGCAGCGAGATCGCCGGCAGGGTCTTTGGAAACTCTCCGGAGCTCGTGAAAGGGTCGAGTGACCGCGGCCCTCAGTGCAAACAGCTCGAGGTCGCCGGCCTCGAGTCGGATGTGGTGGGCCGCGGAGGCTTCCCGGATCCAGGAGAGCCGTCCCGGAACGTATCTCAGCACGACATAGGCGATCGGAATGAGCGCCAGCGAAGTTCCGAGCCACAGGGCCAGCTCAGCGATCGCCGCCTGTTGCGCAGCTCCGGCCCCCTGGAGCGTGCTTCCCACCCCCGAGAGGGCGCCGAAAGGACCCTCGAGGGCATCGCCCACGACCGGGACATTGGAGATGCTCGAGCCGGCTTCATCGGCACTGCGGGACAGCTCCAGCCCGGCGGCCTCCACTGCCCTGCCCGGTCCCGCGAGTGCGGCGACGAGGTCGTGCACTCGGGTACCGACCCAGGCCCATAGTCCCACCCACGCCAGCGTCAGAAGGTCGTGCAGGATCTGCGCGTTTCGCATTCGTGGCGCCTGGGCGTAGAGCTTCACGCGAGAGAGCCTAAGGCGGTTTGTACCGTTTCGACGACCCGCCCGGCGGCCCGGCTCAGGGGACCCGAACGCGCACGGCGTGCGCCTGTGTGCCCAAATCCGAACTCGAGAACTGTGGTGCGCGATCGACTACTGAAGCCCCGGCCCTCGGCCCCCGCCCGGCTCGGACGGCCCGGTCTGGAAAGATGGCCTCCATGTCCAGGCTCTTCGGTACCGACGGCGTCCGCGGAGTGGCCAACCGCGACCTCACCCCGGATCTTGTACTCATCTTGGGCCGTGCAGCGGGGCTCGTGCTGGCGCCGAATGGTGGCGAAGTAGTGGTTGGGCGCGATACGCGCCTCAGCGGGCCGATGCTTGAAGGTGCGCTCATTGCGGGCTTCAGCTCTGCGGGAGTCGAGGTCGCGCTCGCCGGCATCATCCCCACGCCGGCGGTTGCGTTCCTCACCGTCGACCGGGCCGCCCGGGCGGGAGCGATGATCTCCGCTTCGCACAACCCGGTCCCGGATAACGGAGTGAAGTTCTTCTCCGATGAGGGCCTCAAGACTTCCACCGAGACAGAGGACGCAATCGAAGGCGAGATGCAGGCTCCTGCCCGAAAGCTGCCTGTGGGCGAACGGCTCGGGCGCATCGAGCGGCTCGAGCACGCTGAGTCCCGCTACGTCGAGCACCTGCTCGAGAGCACCGGGGCGGACCTCGGGGGTCTCAAGCTCGTGCTTGATTGCGCCTTCGGCGCGGCTCACGCCGTTGGGCCTCGCACGTTTCGGGCGGCGGGGGCCGAGGTCGTGGCGATCAACGACGAACCAGATGGTTCCCGCATCAACGTCGACTGTGGTTCGACCTCGCTCGAGGGCGTTGCCCGGCGAGTGGTGGAGGAGAAGGCAGACATGGGACTCGCATTTGACGGTGACGCGGACCGGGTGTTGGCCGTCGACGAGCACGGAAACGAAGTCGACGGCGACCGCATCCTGGGCCTGACTGCGCTGAGGCTCAAGGAGCAAGGGGCTTTGGGCCGCGATGTGCTGGTCGTCACAGTCATGTCCAACCTTGGATTCATCAAAAGCCTCGAAGCGCGCGGAATCGAGGTGCGGACTGCCCCCGTGGGCGATAAGTTCGTAGCCGAGGCCATGAGGGAAACGGGCGCACTCTTGGGCGGAGAGCAGTCGGGTCACATCATCTTTTCCAATCACGCCACTACCGGCGACGGGGTGTTGGCCGGGCTTCAAGTGGCATGCAGCCTCAAAGGCTCCGGTGAGCCGTTGTCCCGGCTCGCCCACTTCTTCGAGCCCTACCCTCAGGTGCTGATCAGCGTGCCGGTACCAGATCGGGGCGGTCTCGAGCAAGCACGGGCGCTGTGGGATGAGGTCGGGGCGGTCGAGAAGCGTCTGGGACAAGAGGGCAGAGTGTTGCTGCGAGCGTCGGGTACCGAGCCGGTGGTGAGAGTAATGGTGGAGGCGGCCGCCGAGGAAGATGCAAGGCGCGCGGCAGAAGAACTCGCCGAGGCGGTCAAGAAAGCCCTCGGCTGAGGCTGTACTTCGCGTTTTGAGCGCCTCTCGGTGCCCTTTTGGGACTCCCGCGGCGCTCAAAGCCCAAACCCTGCTCTTTGCCCCCTGGGGCAGGGGTGCGGTCGCCCCCAAAAGTGGGTAATCTTGGCTTCGAGAGGAGAATTTTCGGAGCTAGCGCCAGGGCTCGCCGTGGAGGGGCGAGTCGACGAGGCAGGGGATCTCGGAGGTGCCCGCGCCGGGCAATGCGTGGGCTCCAATCGGCGGGTGACCCTCGGCCGGCTACGGTCGTGACGCTGTCGACAAAGTCCGGGAGCGATCTCGGGTTACAAACCGGCAGCGGTGTAGCTCTCTCAGCCGGAGTGTCGCGCGCTCTGAGCGCGCGCTAGAGAGGGGGACAAGATCATGTGTGGAATCGTCGGCTACACGGGCCGGGAGGAGGCGCTACCCATCCTCTTGGACGGCATGCGGAGACTCGAGTATCGCGGCTATGACTCGGCGGGCGTGGCGTTGTTGTCCGGCGAAGGTATCGAAGTGAGTCGCAAGGCGGGACCGCTCGACGCTTTGGTCCAGGAGCTGGAGGGCCATCCTCCTTCGGGCACAGCCGGGATCGGGCATACACGATGGGCAACTCATGGCGCGCCCACGGATTCAAACGCCCATCCCCACTCCGACTGCTCCGGTCGCATCGCGGTGGTCCACAACGGAATCATCGAGAACCACGAACATCTCAGAAGGCAGCTCGAGAGGCAGGGTCACCGCTTCAATTCAGAGACCGATACCGAGGTCGTCGCCCATCTTCTCGAAGCGAAAGTGGCGGAGCGCTCCTGCACCCTGAGGGAGGCGGCGCTGGCCGTCGCCTCGGAACTGGAGGGTGCCTTCGCATTGGTGTGCGTTTCGAGTGCCGAGCCCGACGTGATCGTGGCCGTGCGCCAGGATCCGCCCATCATCATCGGGTTAACCGCTGACGCCGGGTTTGTGGCTTCGGGCATTCCGGCGTTGCTCCCTTACACAAGAGAAGTCATGCCACTGGACAACCGCCAGGTGGCAGAGATTCGCCCCGGCAGCGCGCGAGTGTTCTCGTTCTCCGGCGACAAAGTCTCGGTGGATAAGGTCACGGTCGAATGGGACGAGGCCGCGGCTGAGCGAGGCGGCTTCGAAGACTTTATGCTCAAAGAGATCTTTGAGCAGCCGGATGCGGCGCGCGACACCATGCGTTCACGATTCGACGAGTCGGGCGGCGTCGTTCTCGACGAGGTGCACTGGTCCGACGAGACGCTGCGTCGCATAACGAAGGTGGTCGTGGTGGCGTGCGGCACCTCGTTTCACTCAGGGATGGCTGCAAAGCATGCGATCGAGCACTGGACTCGCCTTCCGGTCGAGCTCGACCTCGCCTCCGAGTTCCGGTATCGCGATCCCGTCCTTGACGACCGGTCCTTGGTCGTGGCCATTGCTCAATCTGGTGAGACTGCCGACACTCTCGCAGCGCTACGATTCGCAAAAAAGATGGGCGCCAGCGTCGTCGCGGTTACGAACGTAGTGGGTTCCTCGATTACCAGGGAAGCGGACGCAGTCTTGTTCACGCACGCGGGGCCTGAGATAGGTGTAGCCGCAACGAAAACCTTTACCTGTCAATTGATCGCCCTGAATCTGCTGGCGCTGTACCTGGCACAGGCGCGCGCGTCGATGCCTGCGGACAAGCTGGCAGAGACAATCGAAGCGATGCAGGCTCTTCCCGATCAGATAGAGGAGACTCTTCTGCTCCAGGACGACGTTCATCGCGCCGCAAAGCGCTACGCAATGGCGACCGACATTCTCTTCATCGGACGAGGAGTCGGGGTTGCGGTTGCTCTGGAGGGGGCTCTTAAGCTCAAGGAGATCAGCTATCTGCACGCGGAAGGCTATGCGGCGGGCGAGCTCAAGCACGGCGCGATAGCTCTCATCGAGCAAGGTGTTCCCGTGGTCGGAATAGTGACGGGCCAGGCGCTCTACGAGAAGATGCTTGCGAACATCGCAGAAGTGAGAGCGCGAGGCGCGGAGACGATCCTGGTCGCGCGACGCGGCGACGAGCGTGTGCGCGCGATTGCCAACGAGCTCTTCGAGGTGCCGACAACCAAGCCTCTGTTGAGCCCCGTGCTCGACTCGATCCCTTTGCAGATGTTCGCTTACTTTGTAGCCAAGGAGAGGGGTTTGTCTCCCGACAAGCCCCGAAATCTCGCCAAGAGCGTAACGGTGGAGTAGTTTGTTTTATCCCTCATCACCTTGCCATTCAATCCTTGAGGACAGCGAAGGGAGACGCCGGAATGGGATTCATGGACAAAGTCAAGACCGCCGCTCAAGAGGTTGCGGTCGAAGCCAAGAAGATGGGCGCACAGGCGCAGGGCGCGCTTTCGGAAGCGCAGCTCAAGCGCCGGATGGATGATTGCGCCAAACGGCTCGGCTACCTCTATCACCAGGAGCGCACCGGAGGGAGCGCACCCAGCGCCGAAACCGACCGGCTGGTGCTCGAGATCTCAGAGCTCGAGAGTCAGATCGCCCAAGCCGCCGCGGAGACCAAGATCAAGCAGGCTGCGGCCGAAGCGCAGGCGCCGCAACCGTCACCGCCTCCGACCTCGACACCCCAGCCGCCTGCACCGCCACCTCAGGGGTCGCCCTGAGGGCTCTCGTCACTCCTGAGGAGATGCGGGCCGCAGACGAGGCTGCGATCTCCTCGGGGACGCCGGCCCTCGTCCTGATGGAGAGGGCCGGCCGCAGTGTCGCCCGTGCGGCGCAGCGCGTGGCAGGCGGCTCCTACGGGCGCAGGGCCGTGGTCGTCTGTGGCAAAGGCAGCAACGGCGGCGACGGATTCGTGGCCGCCCGCTACCTTGCGCGCGCGGGCATGTCGGTTGGGTGCTACGCAGTTTCAGGCGCAGAGAGAGCACAGGGAGCGGCGCGTCACCACCTCAGACAGATGGAGATGCAAGGCATAGCGCTTCGCCCGTTCTCTAGCCAATGCCTCAACAGATGCGATGTTGTCGTCGACGCGCTCTTCGGGACCGGCTTCAGGGGGCGGGCCGAGGGCGAGGCAGCAAGTGCGATCGAGGCCATCAACGCGGCCCCCGCATCGGTGGTGTCGGTCGATATTCCCTCCGGCGTGGACGGCGCAACCGGCGCTTGTGAAGAGGTCTCTGTGCTCGCCTCTGTGACGGTGGCCATGGGGGTCGAGAAACTGGGGACGGCCAATTCCGCTGGGGCCGTCCGAGCGGGGAGGGTCGAGATCTCAGATATCGGAATTCCCGTCATAGAGGCCTCGGCGTTCATGGTGGAAGCCTCCGATGCGGCATCCGCTCTTCCCAGCCGGGAGCAGGATGCGCACAAGCGCAGCGGAGGATCGGTCGCGGTTCTGGCGGGGTCGAACGACATCACCGGCGCACCGGTGCTCACCGCCCGCGGCGCGGTTCGGATGGGGGCGGGCTATGTCACCGTCGGCTGTACCAGCGCGGTGAAACACGCCCTCGCAACCTCGTGCCCCGAGGTGCTGACGGCGAGCGTCACGGATGAGGACGTGCTCGGCCCCCGTGCCCTCGACTCCTTCGCGGAGGTCCTCGACCGAGCCGATGCGGTGGCGCTCGGTCCCGGCCTCGGACGGGGTCTTCCCCAACAGGAGCTCGTCGCCCGGGTTCTCGAGGAGGTGGAGCTTCCGGTGGTCGCCGACGCCGATGCGCTCAACGCGCTGTCCGAGGACACCTCCGTGCTGAAGCGACGCCGGGCCCCCACGATCCTCACACCGCATCCGGCAGAGCTTGCCCGACTGCTCGATTCCAGCGTCCCGGAGGTCTCCTCGGACAGGATGGGGGCCGCGCGCGCCGCAGCCGGTGAGCTCTGTTCGGTGGTGCTCCTGAAAGGCTTTCGCACGATCGTGGCCCACCCCTCGGGCCGGGCCGTCGTCAACCCCACCGGAGGTCCCGAGCTTGCCACCGCCGGCACCGGTGATGTCCTTACGGGAGCGGCGGCCGCCCTGGCGGCCGCGGGCCTCGACGATCTGAGCGCAGCATGGGCCGCGTGCTTCGTCCACGGGCTCGCCGGTAGCGTGGCCGCCTCTCGTCTCAGTTGGTCCGGGGTCCTGGCCTGGGACGTCGCGGAGTCCCTGCCCGAAGCGGCACAGCTGCTCCACGACGGCACGGTGGCGGTGGCTTGACCGGGCTCAGCAAATCCGAGATCGAGCAGCGCGGGCACCCGGTATGGGTGGAGGTGGATCTGGCTGCGATCCGCCACAACGTTGCGATACTGCGCGGACTCGCTCCTTCGTCCGAGGTCATGGGCGTAGTCAAGGGATATGCCTACGGGCACGGCAACCCCGCCTCGGCGCAGGCGATGCTCGACGGAGGGGCCACGCGCCTCGGAGTTGCGAGAGTGGCCGAGGCGCTTCATCTCAGAGAGGCGGGGATCAGCGCTCCCATTCACCTCTTCACGGAGCCGCCGCCGCAGGCGGTCGCCGCCTTGCTTGATCACGAGATAACGCCGACCGTCTATACGAAGACTTTCGCGTTCGGCCTGGCGGAGGCCGCGTCGCAGCGGGGCCTCAGGGTCGGCGTGCATCTGAAGCTCGACACCGGCATGAATCGCGTGGGCGTCCCGTTGGATGCGGCCGACGACCTTGTCCGTACACTCCGGCGGCTCGACGGTCTGTGGATCGAGGGCCTGTGGAGTCACTTCGCCACTGCCGACGTTATAGGTCATCCCTTCGTCAAGGAGCAGCTCGACCGCTTCTGGGGGCTGGCCGAACGGCTCCAGAAGTCCGGCATGGATCCGCCCATCAAGCACATCGCCAACTCGGCTGCCGCGATGTCGATGCCCGAGAGCCAGCTCGACCTCGTTCGATGTGGAATCGCCTGTTATGGGCTGTGGCCTGCGCCGGCTTTCCGGGGGACGGCCGACCTCCGTCCGGCACTCTCGCTGCGGGCGCGCGTGGGTCTGGTGAAGCTGGTGGAGGCCGGGGGGGCACTGTCATATGGGCTTTCCTACGGGTTGCGGGAGACGAGCCGTGTCGTCACGGTCCCGGCCGGCTACGCGGATGGGTACGACCGTGGTTTCTCCGCAACGGCCGACGTCCTGCTCCGTGGGCGGCGTTATCGAGTGTCGGGCGCGGTGTGTATGGACCAGTTCATGGTCGACGTGGGCTCCGCCGAGGTCGAGGCAGGAGACGACGCCACACTGATCGGCAAGCAGGGCTCAGAGCACATCACGGCAGAGGAGCTTGGTTCTAGGATCGGTACGATCAATTACGAGATAACATCGCGCATTCCCTCGCGAGTTCCGCGCCTGTATCTCAACGAGCAGCGCGCAACAAGAGCCGAGGGGCTACCGAGCGAAACAACCGAGGGGCTACCGAGCGAAATAAAAAGAGAGGCCGGCACATGAAAGATCAGCGCGCAGAGAAGCTCGCCGAGATTCTGGTGGCGTATTCGACCAAGGTCCAAGCCGGGGAGCTCGTGAGCATTCGAGGGCCCCATGTGGCCGAGCCGTTGCTACTGGCACTCTACAACCGGTGTCTGGACGCAGGCGCCCACCCCCTCCTGCGTCCCTCGCTGCCCGAAGCCACCCCGGCCTTCTACCGCAACGCATCCGAGGAGCAGCTCCAGTATGTCTGGGAGACGGACCGCTGGCTGATCGAGAACCTCGATGTGACTTTCAACGTCATCGCCGAAACCAACACGCGCCAACTCTCGCGCGTCGATCCCGCTCGGCAGGTCCTCGTTTCGAAGTCTCGCAAGCCGCTCACGGATGTCTTCTTCAAGCGGTCTGCCGCTGGGGAATTGCGTTGGAACGTGACGTTGTTTCCCACCGAGGCTCACGCTATGGAAGCGCAGATGAGCCTTGCCGAGTATGAGGACTTCTATTACGGCGCCTGCTTGGTAGGCGCAGAGGATCCAGTCGCCGAGTGGCGGAATGTCGCCGAGCGCCACGCCCGAATGATCGAATGGATGCAGGGGCGCAACGAGGTTCACATCGAAGGCGAGGGCACCGATCTGATCCTCGAGGTGGGGGGACGGACTTTTATCCCGGCCAACGGCGAATGCAATTTCCCCGACGGCGAGATCTTCACCGGCCCCATCGAGACCAAGACCCGCGGCGTAGTCAGCTTCAGCTACCCCGCTCTCTACGGGGGCCAGTCCGTCGAGGGGATCGAACTCGAGTTCGAGGAAGGAAAGGTCGTGAAAGCTTCGGCGGAGAAGAACGAGGACTTTCTCGTCTCCAAGCTCGATACCGACGAGGGCTCACGCACCCTGGGCGAGTTGGGCATCGGCACGAACTTCGGCATCCCCTCCTTCACCGGAGAGATCCTGCTGGACGAGAAGATCGGAGGCACCGTCCACCTCGCCATCGGTGCGTCTTATCCTGAATCGGGCGGGACCAACGAATCTGTGGTGCACTGGGACATGGTGTGCGACCTCCGAGACGGAGGCCGCATCACGGTCGACGGTGAAGTCTTGATGGAGAACGGTAAGTTCACCGTCGTCTGACGGTGAGTAGTGCTTTTGCAGCATTTATCCACCGCTCGGCAGTTGTTCGACCGCCGAATGGCCGTCAACCGGAGGTTGACCCTCCCGCCGCCGTGGCTCTACCCTGACCTCAGATACCAACGTCACGGATGGAGCAGTCATGCCGAATGCCCCCAGCACTCCGGCGCTCATCGACATCGATGTGGTGCGCGCTGCCGCCCTGTCGTGTACCAAGTGCCGGCTCGCCGCCGGCCGGACCCAGGTGGTGTGGGCGGCCGGCAATCTGGAGGCCGACCTCTTGTTCATTGGAGAGGCGCCCGGCTTCCACGAAGATCGTGAAGGCGAGCCGTTCGTGGGGGCCGCGGGTCAATTGCTGGACAAGTTGTTGGGCGAGATAGGACTTGATCGGACGAAGGCCGCGATCGTCAACGTGATCAAGTGCCGGCCCCCCTCCAACCGCGACCCGCAAGAGGATGAGATAGACGCTTGCCGCCCCTATCTGCAGGCCCAGATAGACCACATGGCACCGCGTGTGATCGTTACCCTGGGAAACTTCGCGACCAGGTTCATCCTCGAGTCAAGCGTCGGAATCACACGAGCCCGGGGCCGCAAGTACCGACGGGGGGAGGCGACGGTCGTACCAACCTTCCACCCGGCAGCGGCGCTTCGAGGCGGTCGCTTCGGCGGAATCAGCCCGATCGATGCGATCCGTCAAGACTTCCGCGTGGTCAGAGCCGTTCTCGACGAGCCTCCGCCCCAGTCGCGGCACCCCGTCGAAGAAGTTGTCGCCGCTTCGGAGCAGCTCGACCTCTTCTAGAGAGCCATGAACCGGGTACTCACCGTTTCGAGCAACTCACCAAAGGAGACCCGCATCTTGGGCACGTCCCTGGCCCCCGTCCTGCTTCCCGGGGACGTGGTCACTCTCTCTGGTGACCTTGGCGCGGGTAAGACGACGTTCGTGCAAGGGGTTGCATCGGCTCTCGGAGTCACGGTTCAGGTGACGAGCCCGACCTTCGTGATAATCCATCACTACGAGGGCCGCTTTCCGGTCGTCCATATGGACGTCTATCGCCTCGACTACATCCAGGAGGTTCTGGACCTTGGTTTCGAGGAGCTGCTTCAGCCCGACGCAGTCATGTTGGTCGAGTGGGGAGAGGCCCTCTCCCCCCTTCTCCCACGCCGCTATCTAGACGTCGAGATCAAGCTAGCGGACGACGGGCCGGCCGATATGCGCATATTCGCCTTTCAGACCGTCGGCCGGGAGTGGGGGCGCAAGCTCGAGCGCGTGAGAGTGACCGGCGAAGCGCTGCTGGACGCGGCGTCGGCAGAGGGTTCCGGCGGATCTCGGTTTTCGTACGAGTCCGGCCCCCGGACACGCGACCATGGGTCGGGAGCGGACGAGAAGGACGCGGAGGCCTGATGCTGGTCCTCGGGATCGAAACCTCGACCCCACAAGCGAGTGTGGCCCTCGGCTCCGACCAGGGCGTGATCGCGAGCGCGCTCGTGGCGAGGGGGGCCACTTACAACGAGTTCCTGCTGCCCGCGATCACATTCTGCCTGAACTGCTCCGGTTCGGACTGGCGCAATCTCACCGGCGTGGCCGTGGGTTTGGGCCCGGGGCTGTACACGGGCATGCGCGTGGGGGTATCGACGGCCAAGGCGCTGGCTCAGGCATTGGCGGTTCCGATCGTGGGCATTGCCAGCCTCGATCTGCTCGCCTATGAGGTTCGCTACTCACCGAAGACCATCTGCGCGGTCCTCGATGCGCGGCGCTCGGAGGTCTTTCACGCCTTCTACCGGACCTCGCCCGGAGGGATCCAGAGGATGACCGAGTACAGGGTGGAGAAGCCGGGTCAGCTTGCCGTGGGCATCGGCTCCCGTCTCGAGGAGGTCCTCATGGTCGGCAACGGAGCGCTGCTCTACCGCGACGAGTTCGAGGAGCTCGGCTCGGTGGCCGAGGTCGGAACGATGAGCCATGCCTTCCCCGACGCGCGCTCGCTGGTCGAGCTCGCCGTTCCGCGCCTGATTCGAGAAGAGTTCGATTCACTCTTCGAGCTGCAACCTCTGTACTTGAGGCGATCCGCCAAACGCATTCAGTGGGATCGGATTCGCCAGGCCAGGAGCGCCTCTTGAGCGCCGTGGCTCGCATACCTCAGGAAGGGACGGGTGACGTCGAGCTCATCCGGATGAGGCGACGTCACTTGCGCCGGATTCTGGCAATCGAGGGCCGCGTTTACCCGCGCCCGTGGAGTGCCTCGTTGTTCCTCTCCGAGTTGGCCCAGCGTTCATCGCGCAGCTATCTCGTGGTCCGGATGCACGGGTTGGTGGTGGGTTACGCAGGGATGATGTTCGCCGGGCGTGAGGCGCACGTCACCAACATTGCCGTTGACCCCGACTGGCACGGTCGCAAGATCGGCACACGCCTTCTATTGGCGCTGGTGACCGAGGCTCTCGCCCGGGGCTCCACCCAGATTTCCTTGGAGGTCCGAGTAACGAACGCAGCGGCCCAGTCGATGTACGACAAGTTTGGGTTCGAGGTGACGGGCGTGCGCAAGGGTTACTACATCGAGACCAACGAGGACGCCTACGTGATGGTTGTTGCAAGTCCCCTCTCCACCGAGTACCGAGAGCGGTTGCAGACAATCAGAGCCGAGCTCGAGCCGCCTCGCGATGAACGAGCGCCTTGATCGCCACAATTCCACCACCGTGAGCACTACCGGATGACGGACACGATTGCGACTGCCCCAGCGGTCGCTACTGCACCTCGTGCCCTCCAGAAGTGGGACGACCGTGTCCTGGTCCTGGGTATCGAAACCTCCTGTGACGAGACTTCTGCGGCCGTGGTCAAGGGGGGCCGCGAGATCCTCTCCAACGTCGTGGCGTCCCAGACGGAGCTCCATCGAGAGTACGGAGGCATCGTTCCCGAGATCGCAGCGCGCGCCCACATCGAGGCGCTCACCCCCGTCATCGCCGAAGCGCTGGTGCTCGCCGACGTGACCTTTTGGGATCTCGATGCAGTAGCCGCGACCGTGGGGCCCGGACTCGTGGGGTCCCTTCTCATCGGGATCGCCGAGGGCAAGTCCATAGCCGCAGCCCTGGGCTTGCCGTTCATAGGGGTCAACCATCTCGAGGGCCATATCTACTCTAATCTGCTGGTAGATCCGGCGGCGCGCTGGCCGGCCCTCTGTCTCATCGTCTCCGGCGGACACACCCTGATTGTCGACGTGTCGGGTCACGCTCGCTACGAGATCCTCGGCCGAACTCTCGATGACGCCGCAGGAGAGGCTTTCGACAAGGTTGCACGCTTCCTGGGTCTCGACTATCCGGGGGGGCCGGAGATTGATCGACTGTCGTTGTTGGGCGATCCGGAGGCGGTCCGTTTTCCGCGAGCGATGCTCAATCAGGACGGTCTCGACGTTTCCTACTCGGGCCTCAAGACGGCGGTAATCAACTACGTCAGGGGTCGGGAGAAAGCCGGCGCGCAGATATCGGTCCCCGACGTTGCCGCCTCATTTCAGCAGGCGGTGGTCGACGTCCAGGTGGCCAAGACGATGACTGCGGCGGAGCGCACCGGGGCGAGTCGCGTCTGCATGTGCGGAGGAGTCGCCGCCAACTCGGGGCTGCGCCGAGGCATGGAGGCGGCCTGTAAGGAGCGGGGGCTGGAGCTCACTGTGCCGCCCCTCGAATTGTGCACCGACAACGCGGCAATGATCGCAGCGTGCGGAACCGAGATGCTGAGGGCGGGGGAGCTTTCGGGCCTCGACGCGGCCCCCGATCCCAACTTGCCGCTGGCCCGCTGACCCGGGCGCGCTCCTCGCGCAGGACTCTCCACGCACGTTGAACCAAAGCTTAGCGGGCCCAGCGCTGGACGTCGTGGTGGGCAAATGTCCCTCGGTCCGCTTCTACCCTGCCTTTCGTGTGGGTAGGTGTCCTCGTTCCGCATTTAGCCCCTCTCTCCTCCCGAGGAGCCCCTAGAGTGCGGGCGGTGATCCGGACACAACCAGACCTGAGAGTCGCCCGGCGCCTGCTTTGCGTGGTGTTCTTCTGCCACGGTGCGGTCGCCGGAAGCTGGGCGGCGCGCATCCCTTCGATCAAAGCGGCCCTCGACCTCACCGAAGGCGAGCTCGGACTTGCCCTCGTCGGCGCCGCCTTCGGAACCCTGTGCTCACTTCCTGTGGCTGGAGCCGCAAGCGCACGTGCGGGAACCCGGCGGGTGACGCGAATCGGAGCGTTCGCGTTTCCGCTCACGCTCGCGCTTCCGGCGCTGGCCGGGAGCCTGCCGGCCTTGTTCGGCGCGCTGGCGCTTCTGGGGGCGTCGGGGGCCTTTATGGACGTCTCCATGAACGCTTACGGGGTCGATGTCGAGCGTCGCTACGAGCGACCGATTCTGTCGAGCTTCCACGGACTGTGGAGTCTGGGCGCCTTCGCCGGAGCCTCGCTCGCCGGCATTGCCGCGGCCGCAGGCTGGAGCAGCGCCGCCCATCTGGGAGCGGGAGCGCTGCTGCTGATGTCTGGGGCCGTGCTCGCCGCCGGGCGCCTCCCCCGGCTCGACGCCGACGAGGCGAGGGAGCGTCCCCCCGCCTTCGCCCGCCCCACCAAGCGCCTCGCCGCACTCGGAGCGATCGCGTTCTGCGCGGTGCTGAGCGAGGGCAGCGCTTTCGACTGGAGTGGGGTCTATCTCAGAGAGTCGTTGGGCTCCTCCGAAGCTCTTGCAACCGCGGGGCTGACAGCCTTTGCCCTGGTGATGGCCGGGGGTCGATTCGTGGGCGACCGTTTGACGGAGCGTTGGGGACGGGTGCGCCTGGTGCGGAACTCCTCGCTGATTGCAGCAGTGGGAATGTGCGTCGCCGTGGTGACGCAGGATGCGACGATCGCAGTGGTGGGCTTCGGTCTGCTGGGCGGGGGGTTGTCCTGCATCGTGCCGGCGATGTTCGCCAGCGCAGGCCACGGCGAAGGGGGGCCGGGCATCGCCGCCGTCGGCACCCTCAGTTACATGGGCTTCTTCCTCGGCCCCCCGGCAGTCGGTGGATTGGCCGAGCTCATAGGGCTGGGCGGGGGTCTCGCCGTGGTCGCCGCAGGCCTTCTGTGCGTGCCGCTCCTGCTCCGGACGGCGCGCGCTGCGGTCGGTTGACCGGGCTCGCCGAGGCGGTTAGGCTGGCACTCGAACAGGTGGAGTGCTAATTACTAGGTGTTCAGGAGGTCAGGGCATGGCAACAGCAACAAAGACGATCAAGCCACTCGAGGACCGGATTTTGGTGCGTCCTGAGGAAGGCGAGGAAACCACTGCGTCTGGAATCGTGATTCCCGACACGGCTAAGGAGAAGCCTCAGGAGGGCACCGTTCTCGCTATCGGCCCGGGCAAGCGCTCCGAGCAGGGCGAGCTCATTCCGATGGACGTATCAGAGGGCGACCGCGTCATCTACTCCAAGTACGGCGGCACCGACATCAAGCTCGACGGCGAGGACCTTTTGATCCTGTCCTCCCGGGACGTGCTAGCAATCGTCGGCTGATCGGGAGCGACTCAGAATCTGCGTGGGGGGCCGCAATGGCCCTACACGCGCGACCGCCCATCATTTCAATTCCAGTTAGAGGTCTAGAAGGGAAGGTTCATGTCTAAGCTGATCAAGTTCGATGAGGAAGCCCGGCGCGGGCTCGAGGCCGGCGTCGACCGGCTGGCCAACGCCGTGCGGGTGACGCTCGGCCCCCGAGGCCGCAACGTCGTCCTCGACAAGAAGTGGGGCGCGCCTACGATCACCAACGACGGCGTCACGATCGCCAAGGAAGTCGAGCTCGAGGACCCGTGGGAGAACATGGGCGCTCAGCTCGTCAAAGAAGTCGCGTCCAAGACCAACGACGTGGCGGGAGACGGGACCACCACCGCAACCGTGCTGGCGCAGGCCATGGTCCGCGCGGGGCTGCGGCAGGTAGCCTCCGGCGCCAACCCCATGGGCCTCAAGCGGGGCATCGAGCTGGGTGTCAAGGCAGCGGTGGACTCGATTCGCTCCCAGGCTCGTGATGTCGAGGGGCGCGAGCAGATCGCCCACATCGCAGCCATCTCCGCCAATAACGACCCCGAGATCGGCGAGCTCGTCGCAGAAGCGATGGACAAGGTCGGCAAGGACGGTGTCATTACGGTCGAGGAGTCAAACACCTTCGGGTTGGAACTGGAGCTGGTCGAGGGAATGCAGTTCGACAAGGGTTACATCTCGCCTTACTTCGTCACCGACCAGGATCGCATGGAGTCGGTACTTGAAGACCCCTACGTGCTTCTGTACCAGGGCAAGATCTCAACAGTTCGTGATCTTCTGCCGGTGCTCGAGAAGGTCATGCAGTCCGGCCGCCCGTTGCTGATCATCGCCGAGGACGTCGACGGCGAGGCCCTAGCGACGCTGGTAGTCAACAAGATCCGCGGCACCTTCAAGGCCGCTGCCGTTAAGGCCCCCGGGTTCGGCGACCGGCGCAAGGCGATGCTGCAAGACATGGCGATCCTCACCGGTGGCCAAGTCATCTCCGAGGAGATAGGCCTCAAGCTCGAGAGCGCCCGCCTGGACATGCTGGGCCGCGCCCGCAAGATCGTCGTCACCAAGGACGACACGACGGTCGTCGAGGGCGACGGCGAGGCGTCCGACATCAAGGGGCGCGTCGACCAGATCCGGGCCGAGATCGAGCGCACCGATTCCGATTGGGACCGGGAGAAGCTTCAGGAGCGGCTTGCCAAGCTGGCAGGTGGAGTGGCGGTACTGAAGGTCGGCGCCGCCACCGAGGTCGAGCTCAAGGAGAAGAAGCACCGCATCGAGGACTCGGTTAGCGCAACTCGGGCCGCGGTCGAGGAAGGCGTCGTCGCAGGTGGCGGCACCACTTTGCTGCGGGCGCGGGAGGCGGTCGAGGCTCTCGAGCTCACGGGTGACGAAGCCGCCGGAGCCAAAGTCGTCATATCGGCTCTCAAGATGCCGCTGTGGTGGATCGCCCAGAACGCCGGATTCGAAGGCGGAGTGGTCGTCGAGCGAGTGCTCTCGGAGAAGCCCGGCCACGGCCTCAACGCGGCCACCGGCGAATACGGCGACCTTTTCGTCGAGGGCATCATCGACCCAGCGCGCGTTACGCGTTCGGGACTCGAGAACGCAGCTTCCATCGCGGCGCTGATGCTGACGACCGAGGCCTCCGTGGTCGATAAGCCCGAGGAGGAAGACCCCGCGGCGGCCCAAGCCGGCCACGCCCACGGCGGTATGGGTGGCATGGGCGGCGGAATGGGTGGCATGGGCGGCATGATGTAAGCAAGCAGTAAAACCCCGTGCCGAGTGGTCGTTGAATATCGCAACGCCACTCGGCAAGGGGGGGCGGACACGGGCCCCGGTGCGGAGCTAGGCCTACGGCAGGTAGGACATCGGATCGACCGGGTTACCGCCGAGGTGTACCTCGAAGTGGAGGTGATCTCCGTAGCAGTTGCCGGTGCAACCCACGTAGCCGATGAGGTCTCCCTGCTCGACGCTGCCAGAGGTTTCGGCAAAGCTCGACATGTGGGCGTAGAGGGTCGAGAGGCCGCCTCCGTGGTCGAGGATCACCACGTTGCCGTAACCGCTCATTCCGGACCCCGCGTATATGGGCACCCCACTCTTGGCCGCCGCGATCGGCTGCCCGGTGTACCCGTTGATGTCGATGCCTGCGTGCAAGCGGCCCCAGCGCTCGCCGAACGGCGACGTAACGCCTCCGTTGAGTGGCCAGATGAAGCCCTCAGAAGAGATGCCCAGGGCGGCGAGCTCTGCCCCCACTTTCGCGGTCAGGATCTTCTGTCTGATTTCGGCGGCCGCGCCCTCGAGGTGGCGTTCGGTTTCCTTGTGGTCGCGGAGCTTCCTCTTGAGCTCTGAAAAGGCGTTAGAGATCATCTTCTCGTTCGATGCGAGAGTACTCTTCAGCCGCGTCTGATTCGCCTTGCTCTCATTGAGCCGGGCCTCCATGTCGAACAAGGTCGTGTATTCCTGACGAACCTGGGTCTGCAGGCGCCCAAAGCGGATCAAGGCCCCGGTGTTCTCTGCGGCTGCGGCCCCCAGCAGCTCGACGCGCGAGTTGAGCTCACCGAGGGAGCTGGAGGTGAGAAGCGCATCCAGGGCATCGGTGCTCCCGGCTTTGTAGAGGGCAACTGCTTGCTCGGCGGCCAGGTTCTCTACGCGGTCGATCTCGCGCTGGATAGATCGAATACGAGCGTGAGCGCTTCGAACCGAAGAAGAGACTCGGCCGATTTCGGAATCGAGCCTGTTGAGCGCGATCTGTGTCTCGGTGATTCTGAGATTGAGCCGATCGATCTGCCTCTTGAGCGAAGCGGCTCGCGTGGAGTCGTGATCGATGAAGCCTCGGACCTGCGCGAGCCTATGTTTAGTCTCCCTCAGCTCCCCACGGGGGCCGGCCCAGGAGGCGAGCGAAGGGACCAGCAGGGTGCCGACGGCAACGCCGGCTGCCAGCATGTGCGAAAACCTCTGCCCCAATAAAGCTCCTTGTCGAGCAACACGAGCCCACACTTGTCCGCGCGCGGTGAACCGGCAATAGCGCGTCAGAAAGCTGGTTTCACCCCTTAAGAAAGCCCCGGGGTAGGTCGCAGGCATCGTCCCACAGGGCGAAGCGTGTGGCAATAGGACCTCGCGAACAAATCGGTGGGCGGCCTCTTGCGGTCCCTCGACCGGGGGTGCTAGCGTCGGTGACGCACCCGTTGAGCTGTAAACTGGCCTCGGTTGGGATGAAGGTTCGGCGGGTGCTTTTCTTTCGCTCTTCTCTACCCTCGTGGCTCGAACCCTTGCCCGCCGCCCAACGCCACATGTGGTTTCGGCCGCAATGCTCGAGAGCCAATTGCCCCAGCCCGCCTCGACCGCCGACCCCACCTGTTAGACTCAGAGTGCTATAGGAGTGTGCCGGGCCGCAACATTCGATTCCTCGGCCCCAATCGAGGCGCCTCCTGCCCCGTTCCACTGAGGCAACCTAGTCTGTAGAGGAGAGAATCATGCCCAATTCGCTCAAGGACGTGCCCGGCTTCGCCCCCCACGGCGGCGCCCTCGAGATCAGGGCTGCGGCCCCCGACGAGAGCGCCGCGCTGGCAAAGGAAGCGTCCGCGCTACCTACCATCCAGGCGACCTCTCGGCGAGTGCTCTCCGATCTCGAGCTCCTGGCGGTCGGCGCGGTGTCGCCGAACCGGGGCTTCATGACCGAGGCCGACTACCTTCCGGTGGTAGACGACATGCGCCTCGCCTCCGGGCTTCCGTGGAGCCTTCCGATCACGCTGTCGGCCACCGATGCCGAGGCGAAGACCCTGAAGAAGGGCAAGCGAGCCGCGATCCTCCACGAGGGCAGGGCCGTGGCCGTCATCGAGGTAGAGGACGTCTTTTCCTACGACCCCTCGGCGGAGGCAGATAAAACCTATCGGACCACCGACGACAAGCACCCCGGCGCTGCCCACCTCTATGCGCAGGGGCCCGTCTACGTGGGCGGCGAGGTCACCGTTCTCGAGAACGTCTTCGCGCACGAGTTCGCCCAGTACCGGCTCACGCCCCTGCAGCTGCGCGAGAAGATCGCCGAGCGCGGCTGGACCACGGTCGTGGCCTTTCAGACCCGAAACCCAATTCACAGGGCGCACGAGTACCTGACCAAGTGCGCCCTCGAGATCGTCGACGGCCTCGTCATCCACCCGCTGGTCGGGGGGACCAAGGGCGACGACATCCCCGCCGAGACTCGCATGCAGTGCTACGAGGTCCTAATGGAGAACTACTACCCGCGCGACCGCGTGATCCTGTCTGTGTTCCCCGCCGCCATGCGCTATGCGGGGCCGCGAGAGGCGATTTGGCACTCGTTGCTGCGCAAGAACTACGGAATGACTCACTTCATCGTGGGAAGAGACCACGCGGGCGTGGGGGACTACTACGGGACCTACGACGCGCAGAAGATCTTTGACGAGTTCGAGACCGGCGAGCTGGGTATCTGGCCGTTGAAGTTCGAGCATTCGTTCTTCTGCAAGGCGTGCGAGGGAATGGCGTCGGGCAAGACGTGCCCGCACGGCAAGGACCAGCACGTGCATCTCTCTGGAACTCAGGTGCGGAGCATGCTGCTCGAAGGCAAAGAGCCGCCCGCGGAGTTCTCGCGGCCCGAAGTAGCGCGCATCTTGATCGAAGCCGAACGCAACCGCGCTTAAGGGGGTTTCAAGTGGGTCTGCTGGACAAGATCAAGAAGAAGGCGA
>JACDAL010000063.1 GCA_013695465.1 Actinomycetota bacterium
TCGGATACCAACCGTTGTTCGCGCCTACGAGCCTCATCTAGTCGCTCGAGCATCCCGTTCAACGTTCGAGCGAGACGAGCGACCTCGTCGTTCCCGCGTGGCAACGGCAAGCGTCGGTGGAGATCGGTGTGGGAGATTCCGGCCACCTCCTTCCTCATGCTCTCGACGGGGGAGAGCGATCGGCCTGTGACCTTCCATGTTGTGATGGCGACGACCAGGAGCAGCAGCGGCACTCCAACGAGCAAGGTGCGCGAGATAGAGGAGATCGTCTCTCGAACGAGGTCGAGGTTGCGTCCCACGAGGACCGTCAGACTCCCAGTCGACGTTCGAGCATCTTCGGCGACTACGGAGAAGGGGTCATCGTCATCGATCGGTGGTCCCTGGACGATGGTGCTCTCGTCTGGCTCAAGAGGAGTAACCACGGGATCTCCTTCGAGCGACGGGCTCGATGCCAGGACTTTCCCTTCGCTGTCGATGATCTGTACGAAGACGTCGTCGTCTCGGGTCGTGAGGTCCGAGAGGGGCTGACCCCCCTCGATGCTTGCGACGACATCGTGGGCTCGCAATCGGGCCGCGGAAGTGACGTTTCGCTCCATCGTGCGCTGCATCAGGGCAACGAGCGCGATCGATGCGATCAACAGAGCCAAGCCGACGACCATGACGGCCCCCGCGGTTGTTCGAGCCTTCACCGAAGACCCCGCGTTGCGCACCCGCTCACCCACCTTGAGCATCCAACCTGTAGCCCGAGCCGCGCACGGTCTGCAGCGCGTCGCGCTTGAACGGGCGATCGAGCTTCTCTCGTAGGTGGCGGATGTACACCTCCACGATGTTGGGATCGCCTTCGAAGTCGAAATCCCAGACGTGAGCCAGGATCTCCGACTTCGCCAAAGCTTCTCCCTTTCGTCTTAGGAGGAACTCGAGCAACGAGAACTCGCGCGGCGTCAAGGTCACTTCCCTGTCCGCCCTCCAGCAACGGCGACTCGCCGGGTCGAGCTTCAGATCGCCGGCTTCGAGCACCGCTGGTCGCTCGCGAACATCGCGTCTCAGTAGCGCCCGGATGCGTGCCAGCAGCACGACGTAGGAGAAGGGTTTGGCGAGGTAGTCATCGGCGCCACTGTCCAACGCTTCTGCCTCGTCGAGCTCCCCGTCTTTCGCGGTCAGCATGAGGATCGGGGTCCAGATGTTTTCCTCGCGCAAGGTCGAACAGATCTGGAACCCGTTTATCTCGGGCAGCATGATGTCCAAGACGATCGCGTCGTAGGTGTTCTCGCGCCCTAGCCATAGCCCGTCGGTCCCATTGATGGCCACATCAACCGCGAAGCCCTCCGCCTCGAGGCCCCGCTTCAACCCCGTGGCAAGAGCCTTCTCGTCCTCGACAACCAGTACCCGCATCGCTTCCTCCTAACTCCATCTTGCTACGTCAAGCTGAAGGGACGCTGAAAGCGAGCTGAACGGTTCAGGTGGTCTTCAGCGTCGGTAGGCCAAAGTTGACTCCATTGGATCCATCTAGAAAGGAAGAGATGATGTCGAGCACGCGCAAGTTGTGGCTGTCACTCGTTTTGGTTTCGGTTTTGCCTCTCATGCTGGCCGATTGCACCGAGACGTCCCCCGTATCGGCCCCGGCTCCCGACCACTCATCGTCGCCGCTTGAGCCCGCGTCGGGTCATCTGCCACAGGGAAACGATCCCGTTGCCCTGGACCCCAAGGACTTCACGACCAAGATCGATAATTCCTACTTCCCCCTCGAACCGGGGACCCGGTGGACCTACCTCGAGACGGATGAAAAGGGCCAGGAGCTGAAGGTTGTCGTCGTGGTGACCACGAAGACCAAGATGATGGCCAACGGGATCACGGCGCGTGTCGTACGAGACACCGTTACTCAGGATGGTGAAGTCCTTGAAGACACTAACGACTGGTACGCGCAGGACGCCGAGGGCAACGTCTGGTACATGGGCGAGGATACCGCTGAGTTCGAGAACGGAAAGATCTCCTCGAGGCACGGGTCCTTCGAGGCCGGCGTTGACGGCGCGATGCCGGGGATCATCATGCCCGCCCTGCCGGAGACGGGCGTCAGCTACAGGCAGGAGTACTACAAGGGCCAGGCGGAAGACAATGGCAAGATCCTGAGCACCACCGAAATGGCGGATGTCCCCTTCGGTCATTTCGAGGACATGGTATTGGAGAAGAACACCATCACGATCGAACCGGACGTCCTCGAATACAAGCTCTACGCCAAGGACGTCGGTATGGTCCTCGCGTTGGGTATCTCGGGAGGCGGGGGCCGGGAAGAGCTTGTCAAGGTCGACCACGCACCCGCTTCGGCCGGCACCGGTCCTCTGGGTAACCCGAACCCTTGATGGCTACTGCTGCTGGCCACTGCGGACGACACAGCTGGGAAGCCCCTCGGTCGACCGGGGGTACTCGGATTCGAATCCTGCCGGGGGTACTCGGATTCGAATCCTGCCGGGGGCACTCGGGAAGCGAGTGCCCTGTGGCCCTCGACCCTAGAGTTTCGACGATTCCCTCGCTACCAGCCTTCGCTCAGCCACGTCTCGAGAGCCGGATCTGATGAAAACAACATCCCCTCGAGCAGGGCGCGACAGCCCGGGCACCTCCATTGCCTTCAGCCAGGGTCCCTTCGCAACGATTCTCACGTCTAATGAACGCCTGGCTGGGAGAAATGAACTCCACTTGCTTGCCCTGCAACGCTTCCGAATCGCCAAGCAACCCCGCAACTCCGCCAGATTCCAACGAAGTGTGCCCAGCGGATCGTCCGCATCACTGAAGAGCAGGCCAGCGACCTGGTCCCGACTCGATGGTCGCTGGGACAAGACCAGATAAGCGAGAAGAGCCCAGGCCTTTACGTCCCTTTGGAGGCGGCGAAGGGATGCCGTCGCGCTCTGCGGTCGGTTTGCCGAGTAGGTGGATGGCCAGGATCATCGCGTCCTCAACGGACAATCTTCGGAGGAAGCGAGTCGTCATTCAAGCGAGTCAGCAACGAGCGCCCAGATGACGACCGAGCTCCCTGAACGTGTCGGGTCCCAACTGGGCCCAGTGGTAGAAGAGCCATTAGTTCCTCCCTTCAGACGTGAAGAAGCTGGTTCTATGCCAGCAAGATCAGGGAGGACCGTGTGAGCCCCCGTGTGACGAACCAGCATCTCACTTAGGGAGATGTGCCGGATCCGCTGCCTTTTCGGCTGGACTTCTGCATTCAAGTCAGCCATGTAGATACCATAGATTACGAGATGTTCCCGCAACGACAGCGAAACGCCTGCGGGACGAGTATGGGCATGATGTCAGCGCCGTCACCGAACTAGATGCAATGCGGGGCTTGCGGATGCCGACATCTTCCTCGCGGCCCAGGAGCAAGATCGAGTTATCGCTACTGAGAACGTACGCGATTTTCGATCCTTGCCCGAGAGTGGCAGGCGATGGAGAAGGCTCTGCGACAGGTTCTATGGAGCTCGAACTCTTACTCCGGGCAAGTCCACGAATGCCTGGGGGTCGGTTGTCACCACGTCCCTGGATCGTGTGGCAGCCGTCGCCGCGATGATCAGGTCGTGGGCACCTCGGGGCCTTCCCTGCTGACGAACCGATGCAAGAAGCGAAGCATGGGATCTCGCGACATCAAGGTCGTAGGACTCGACTGATACCAACTGCAGTAGGCCGTCGACATGATCTTGACGCCGTGTCCGCCTTTTCCCTGTTGCGAGTTCAACCCCAACCAGCAGCTCTGCCAAGGTGATCGCTGCGATAGCCACATCGTCCTCGTCTTCGATCAACTCTTCGAGTCTATCGGCGCGTCGTTCTAGCGAGACAAGGATCGAGGTATCAATGATCAGCCGTGCCAGCTTCGCTCCTCGACGAACAGCACCTCACGCATCTCCTTTGTCTCTTGCGCCCAAGCTCCGTCGGGCGGATGCTTTCGAAGGAATCGCTTGAGGTTTTTCCCCGATCGGGGCCACGCAGGGCTAATGACAGCCACGACCTTGCCCTTCCTAGCGATCGTGAAGGATTCGCCACGGTGCTCAACCGCGTCGAGAAGATCAGAGAAGCGTCTCGCTGCATCCGTAGCGCTCAGTTCGTCCACAGAAATCAGATTATCATACCCGGCGCTTGAGGCAGAGAGGATGCAGAGTATGTCATCCAGTCCTTGTCCAGAGTTTACGGTTACCGTCGTGTGTCGGATCTCGGGAGTCGGCGGGGGCCACCTCGAACGTCACCGGGTCACTTACTTCTGCCTCCGCGGCCGCCTTGCGAGCGGCCTCGATCGATTCGGCGTGATAGTCGAATCCATGGAAGGTGGACGCCGGGTAAGCCAGGGCGAGCATGATCGTGGGGCCTCCGTAACCGCCGACGTCGGCCACCCGGGCCCCCGATAGGAGCTTGGCTTCGACGCCATCGAGCGCCGGGATCCATTCCGGCACGAGACCGGCCACGTAGTCGGCGGAGCTGGCGCTGGCCATCGCGCCGAACAGGTCGTCATGATGCTCGTGCCACCCGAACCCTTCGTCGTCGGCGGAGAGGTCGTGCTCGTCATTTATGGATCTGAAGCCGTCCTGAGCCGCGGCCCAATCGTGCGAATCGAACGCCCCCCGAGCTGCTACCAGAACCTCAGCCACGTCATCCATAGGCATCCTTGAGTTTGTCCGATGATATGGGCGAGGAATGACCGGAAACAGTGCGGCGATGGAGCGCGAACGGTCACCCGCCTCAAGGTGGCGCTCCCGTAACGCTTGACGTTAATAACGTGATACGTTATGCTAAAGCAGGATCAAGAGCTTTCGGGATAGCGACGCCGAACGGCTCTTCGGCCGTCAGCCGGTACGGAAGCTTGGGACGGGAGTTCAGAGGATGGCGCTGCGGAAACTCCGCATTCTGGATGCGGCGATGAGCTTGAACGATCTCCGGGTGCCGCCGGGCAACCGTTTGGAGCGGCTGCGGGGAGAACGCGCGGGACAGTACAGCATTCGAATCAACGATCAATGGCGCATCTGCTTTCGATGGGACGAGGGCGATGCCCACGACATGGAGATCGTCGATTACCACTCTAGGAGGGCGTGATGGCACCAAAGAAGTTGGCACCTGTCCACGTAGGAGAGATCTTGCTCGAGGAGTTCCTTGTTCCCATGGAAATGAGCCAGTATCGACTCGCCAAAGACATCAGTGTTCCTCCCCGTCGGATCAACGAGATCGTGCACGGCAAGCGTGGAATCTCGGCGGACACCGCCCTGCGTTTGGCTCGGTATTTCGAGACCTCGGAGA
>JACDAL010000089.1 GCA_013695465.1 Actinomycetota bacterium
CGAAGCTGCTCGGCATCGAGGCCCGGTATCGGCACACCCAGGCTCTTGCCCGTCAGCGACATCGTCTCGGCGTGATCCATCAGGTCCATTGTCCCGCCCGCCCACGCGCCCACCGGCTCTACGTTCAGACCGGAGTCCGGAGGTGTGACGCGGCACAGCTCAGGATGGATCTGGGGACAGTGATAGCACTCGTGGTAATTCTCGACGACGATCTTCCAATTGGTCTCGATAACGTATTCATGGTGCGCCAGGCATTCGAGGTGTTCGGGCTCATAGGGGGCGATGTATTCCGACAGGTTGCCGACGTGCTCATCGAAGGCCCCTGCATCCCCTGAAGGGTTCACGAAGACCCAGCCGTGCCACTCGGCGACCGGCACGTCGACCAGTGGATAGTCGGTGCGGTCGAAGCCCTTGCGGTCCCCGAAGCGGGGTGCTCCCTTGAGGCGCCCGTCGAGCCCGTAGACCCAGGCGTGGTAGGGGCATTTGATAACCGCGGCGTTGGAGCAGGCCCCCTCGGGGGCGAGCTCGTGCCCGCGGTGGCGGCAGACGTTGAAGAAGCCTTTGAGGGTCCCGTCCTTGCCCCGAACCAGCAGCACGCTTTCGGATCCAATGCGCACGGCCCTGCGGTCGCCGGGAGAGCCGAGGTCTGTCGACCGGCCCACGCATGTCCACGACCCCTCGAAGAAGTGGGCGCGCTCCCACTCGAAGACCGCCTGTGATGTGTAGGCCTCCTGCGGCAAGGAGAAGCCCGCCCCGGTAGGACCCAGCGTCTTGAGCAGCGCCTCGCGCGCAACGGGGGCCGCGGTTCTCGTACTCATTCTCGTGCTCGCCTTCGTCGAAAATGCGTGAACGGATCGTGGGCGCCCTCAGGCGGCTTGCACAAGGCCGCCGCACCGTTACCATCATACAAGCCCGTATTTGGCCCCATTGGCCGAGGGAGAAGTCGTAGGTAGGACCTACAGGGGGAGAAAGACGTGCGCCATCCTAGAGAGCGGTCGTTTCCCGGTTTGGATCGTCGCACCTTCTTGCAACGTGGCGCCGCGTGGGGAGCGCTGGCTTCAGCATCCGGTCTGCTGGCAGCCTGCGGCGGCGGTGCCGGCAGCGACGGCCAAACGGCTGGGCTCAAGCTCGCGAGCCCTTCCGAACCCCAGTCCATTGGACTCAGCGAGGATAATCCAGCAATCAAGTCGGGGCTTGAGCCCGAGGCCGGTCCCCTCAAGATCTACAACTGGTCCGATTACATCTGGCCGCGCGTGGTCAAGGACTTCGCTCGCGAGTACGGGGTCGAGTACGAGATCACGAGCTTCTACAATATGTCCGAGGCGGTCAACAAGCTCCGCACCGGACGCGTCGACTTCGACGTCTTCTTTCCGACCGCCGATGCGGTACCGAAGCTCGCCGCCGCCAAGCTGCTGCAGCCGGTCAACCACGACTATCTCGGAAACCTTGAGAGCAACGTGTGGCCGGAGCTGGCGGATCCCTGGTACGACAAGGGCTCTCGCTACACGGTGCCCTACACCGTCTACACCACGGGTATCGCATGGCGCAGCGACATGGTTTCAGAGGACATCGCCGCGATGGAAAACCCCTACGAGATCTTTTGGAACGAGAAATACTCCGGGAAGGTCGGGATCTACGACGACTATAGAGAAGCCATGTCGATGGTCATGCTCAAAAACGGCGTCTCGGATATCAACACCGGAAGTCCCAAGGTCATCGCCCAGGTCAAGAAGGAGCTCATCGAGCTGTCGAAGGCCGTCAACGTGAAGACCACGATCGACGGTGCCTACTCACGGTTACCCGAAGGCATATTCGCGCTGCACCAGTCGTGGTCCGGCGACATCGTGGCGGGTCCCTTCTATATGCCGGGCAAGTCCTACGGCGACCCCGACGGCGTTCTCCAGTATTGGTGGCCCAAAGACGGCACCATCGGCAGCGACATGATCGCGATCCCCACCGGCGCAAAGAATCCGGTCCTGGCGCACCACTTCTTGAATTTCATGCTCGAGAACAAGTATGCGCTCAAGAACTTCTCCTGGGTCGGCTACCAGCCGCCGATGAAGTCGATCAAGCCCTCGAAGCTTGTGTCCGACGGCTATGTGGTCGAAAACCTCAGGTCGGCGATTGTGGAGAAGCCGAACTTCTCGACCGGAGTTATCCAGACCGCGCTGCCGCCTGCCGTCGACCGTCGCTACCAGGACGCGTGGTCCGACTTCAAGTCGGGAGCTTAGTGCACCTCCCCATGAATACTGTCGCATTCGAGCGCCCCTGCATCCCCGCTAGCGGCGTTGCTTGTCGCTCACGTACCTTCCAGGTACGCAGCGCTCCTCGCGCCTTGCGAATCGGGGCGCAGTGACGCTCTCGGTGCCGACCGTATTCCCGGTGCGGAGCACTTAGCCGCGGCCGTCACCTCGGAGGGTAGTGGTAACAAGAGCGGCCGGGTCGGGCTTCCGCGCTGGTTCTGGCCTTCGTTTGCGGTGCCCGGCCTCGGCTGGCTCGTGCTCTTGTTCCTGGTCCCAATCTACGCAGTGCTGGCCGTTGCGATGAGTACCCGGCTCGATCCCATCTTCGCCACACCCGTGCCCGAGTGGAACCCCGTGCAATGGGATCCGGGCGCGATCGCCGACGCATGGAGCCCCGAGCTCGGCACCGTGCTGGTGCGTACCTTTATCTACGTCGGCATTGCAGGCAGCTTGAGTCTGCTGATTGGTTATCCCGTCGCCTACTACGTTGCGCGACATGGGGGCAAGCTCAAGGCGTTGCTGCTCGTTTTGATCATCGCCCCGTTCTGGATCAGCTATCTGATGCGGATGCTGTCCTGGGTCAATCTTCTGCAACCCAACGGATACGTGAACCGGATCTTGATGGCGGTCGGCATCCTGCAAGAGCCTCGCGGCTGGCTCGACGGAGAGCCGCTCACCGTGGTCTTGGGCCTCGTCTATGGCTATATCCCGTTCCTGATCCTGCCCCTGTTCGCATCGCTCGACCGCATTGATCGAAGTCTCCTGGAGGCAGCGCGCGACCTCGGCGCGAGCCCGGCACGGGCGTTTGCCCGCGTGACGCTGCCTCTCAGTAAGCAGGGGATCCTTGCCGGCTCCGTCATCATCCTGCTTCCGATGTTCGGGGACTACTACACTCCCGATTTGCTCTCGGGAGCAACGCGCACCACGATGTTCGGCAACCAGATCTATTTCTTTCTGAACAACGGCACCGGCGGCAACAAGGGTGCCGCCATGGTCGTGATCCTGAGCGCGATCGTCAGCGTGCTGATGTTCTATTACCTCTATACGGTGGCGCGCGCAGCCAAGGAGGCCAGATGAGCTCTGTGGCAGAGCGAAGGCCGAAGGCCGAACAGACCTCGAGCCTGCGACTCGCCAGGGCATGGTTCTCCAACCCATGGGCGCGTCCGCGCTTTCTTCCTCTAGTGACGTGGCTCTACGTGCTGTGGTCGATCGTGCCGGTGATCATCGCGATCCAGTTCTCGTTCAACGCGGGCCGCTCGCGCAGCACGTGGCAGGGATTCTCGTTGCGTTGGTACCTGGACGATCCGGACCTCTCGTTGCTCCACAACCCGCTGCTACGCTCGGCCATGGGCCAGAGCCTCAAGCTGGCGCTGTTCACCATGCTGATTGCAACGCCCATAGGGGTGGGTCTGGCGCTCGGCTTGGCGCGCTGGAGGGGCCGCGGATCGGGAGCCGGCAACTTCCTCATGCTCTTTCCTCTGGTCACGCCCGAGCTTGTCATGGGCTCGGCCCTGTTCATCGTGTTCACGACGCTGTTGACGTTCGTGAACCTCGGTACCCAGGCTCAGTTGCTCGGGCATGTCACGTTCTCGATCTCCTATGTCGTGATCGTCGTGCGCGGCCGCCTGTTCGCCATCGGCAAAGAGTTCGAGGAGGCGGCGATGGACCTCGGAGCGTCCCCGGTGCAGGCACTGCGCCTGGTCCTGCTCCCGATGCTCGCCCCGGCCGTGTTCGCCGCGTTGATGATCGTCTTCGCCATCTCGATCGACGATTTCGTCATAAGCCAGTTCCTCAAAGGCGGGGCGGACTCCGAAACCGTTCCAGTGCTGATCTACTCGAACGTAAGGGCCGCACCGACGCCCGCCCTGAACGCGCTCGTGACCGTCATGCTCGTGTTCTCGATGCTCGCCATCGCTATGGCAATCCTGTTTCACCGGCGCTTCGCGCCGGGGGGGCGAGGGGAGTCGGCGGTGAGGGACTTCGCCCGCCTGGAGATCTGAGCCCAAGAACTGTCAGCTCAGGACCCGCAGCGCCTCTTGCGGCAGGCACACGCTTACCTGCGCGCCCGATTGATACGAGATGGCCTCGCCCTCGTTCGGGACCACCACCTGGATCCTCTGCCCGGGCGCCAGGTTCACGATGATCTGCGTGGCATTGCCGAGATAGACCGTGCGTTCGACCATGCCCGGTATCACGTTGGGCCCGGAGTGAGAATGGGGGCCTAGCTGGATGCGTTCCGGCCTGATGGTGAGCTTGACCGCGCCTCGGGCATCGATGGAGCCCTCTAATGCCTGCAGCTCGAACTCACCCAGCGCCACTCGGCCCGTTCCCTCACAGCGTGCGTCCATGAGGTTCGATACACCCAGGAAGTCGGCCACGTAAGCGGTCTTCGGTGCCTCATAGATCTCTCTGGGGGAGCCGGTCTGCTCGACGCGTCCGTCGGACATCACCGCGATGCGGTCCGACATAGTGAGCGCTTCTTCCTGGTCGTGCGTCACGTAGACGAACGTGATCCCTATCTCCTCCTGCAAGGCCTTGAGCTCGACTTGCAGGGCTTTTCTCAACTTGGCATCGAGCGCTCCCAGGGGCTCATCGAGCAATAGCACGGCGGGGCTCAGAATGAGCGCGCGCGCGAGGGCCACGCGCTGCTGCTGTCCGCCCGAGAGCTGCGAAGGTTTGCGCTTCTCGAATCCGTTCAATCTCACGAGGTCCAGTGCTTCCAGTGCCCGTCGGCGCGCGTCCGCCTTCGGCACGCTCTGGAAACGCAAGCCAAATGCGACGTTATCCAGGACGTTTAAATGCGGGAACAGTGCGTAGCTCTGGAAGACTGTGTTGACGTTGCGCTTGTGGGGAGCGGTATGCGCCATGTCTACGCCGTCCAGCAGAACCTGCCCCGAGGTCGGCTGCTCGAAGCCGGCGATCAGTCGCAGTGTCGTGGTCTTGCCGCAACCAGAGGGGCCGAGCAGAGAATAGAACTCGCCGGGCTCTATCTCGGTGTTGACGCCGTCGACCGCGACGACGTCCGCAAAGCGCTTGACGAGATCGACGAGCCTTATTCTCCCGTTTGTGCTCACGCCCGCAGTGCCTCCGCGAAGCGCTCGAAGTTTGCGATGAAGCGGTCGGCGTCTGATCCGTCGTGCTGAGCCGAGATCGAGAACTGCTCGGCCTTGCCCCAGGGGGGTAGGAACACGCCGCCGTTGTGTTGATAGAGCCAATGACAGTGGGAGTAGCGGTCGTCGATGGCGAGGAAGTCACGGTAGCTGCGCACGGGGCTCTCACTGAAGGTGATGCAGCCCTTGGATCCCACCGCAACAACGTGGGCCGGGAGGCCGCAGCGGGCGATGATCTCGGTGCATGATCCGACCACCTGTTCGCGCAGCACGTCCCAGCGTTCATAGACATCGGACGTCAGCACCCGCGTGAGCGCTGCCCGCGAGGCGGCCATGGTCAAGGGGTTGCCGTTGAATGTTCCCACCTGCTCGTAGCGACCGTCCGCAATGAGGCCCATCACATCGGCGCTGCCGCCGAGCGCACCGCACGGCAGGCCACCGCCCAACGACTTGGCGAGGCAGATGATATCCGGGGTGACTCCGAACAACTTGGTGCCGCCTCCCGGGCCGGTGGTGAATCCGGTCTTGACTTCGTCGAAGGCGAGCAGCACGCCGTAGCGACGAGTGATCTCGCGCACGCCTTCGAGATAGCCCTCTTCCGGCAGGATGATGCCGGCCCCCATCATGATCGGCTCCATGATGAGACCGCCGATCTCGCTAGATCGTTGTGCCAGCAGCCGCTCGAGCGCTTCCAGGTCGTTGAACGGGACCACCAGGGTGAGATCGAGCAGCGCGCGCGGCAGCCCCGAGCCTGCGGCCGGGCTCGAGGGGTGTTCCACGGGCCCGATCTCGTCCTCAGAGCTTGCGACCGAGACCATGGCGGAATCGTGATGGCCGTGGTAGGCGCCCTCGATCTTGACGATGCAGTCCCGGCCGGTCGCCGCTCTCATGAGATGAAAGGCATCCATGGTGGCCTCGGTCCCAGAGTTACCGAAGCGCCATTGAGGGAGGCCGAAGCGGGCGACGAGCTCTTCTGCCACCACGATCGAGTCCTCGGTCGGCTGGGCGAAGTGGGTTCCTTGTGCCACTCGCTCGGTCACGGCCGTGACTATCTCGGGGTGGGCGTGGCCCACGGCCATGGCGCCGTAGCCGCCGTGAAAGTCCGAGTACTCGTTGCCGTCCGCGTCGTAGACCTTGGAGCCTTTTGCGTGGCTGAGCCACACGACTTGGGGTCGCGCTATCTGCCAGTTCGAGGTGACGCCTCCGGCGAGGCTCTTACGGGCGCGCCCGAGCAGCTCCGAGGAGCGCGGCTGGCGCTCCAGGAAAATCGCTTCCTGTTCCTCGATGAGCGCATCCAGGCGGGTGGTGGGCTTGATGTCGGTGGTGGTCACTGCTGCTCCTCTCCCAGGATTGCACTCAGCCCTCTCTTGAAGAGCTGGTCTGCTGTGATGATCCGCTGGATCTCGGAGGTCCCCTCCCAGATGCGATCCACGCGTAGCTCGCGGTAGAACCGCTCGGCCACGTTCTCGCGCATATAGCCGCGGCCCCCAAAGATCTGCACGGCCCGATCCGCCACTCGGTTTGCCATCTCCGATGCATAGAGCTTTGCCATGCTGCACTGAGCGTGCTGCGTCTTGACGTTCATGCCGTCGTCGATGCCTTGAGCCAGCCGGTAGGTCATGAGCTGCGCCGCCCATAGCTCGGTGACCGAGTCCGCCAGCATGAAAGAGATGGCCTGATGCTCGGACAGTTGCTTGCCCGAAGCGAAGCGTTGCTGGGCGAACGCGCTCGCCTCGTCGATAAGCCGGCGCGCTGCCCCGCAGCATCGTGCTGCGATCATGAGGCGTTCGTAACGAAACCACTCGTAGGCGAAACGCATGCCGTCGCCTTCTTCGCCGATCAGGTTCGCCTTCGGCACTCGCACGCCATCGAAGGCGACGATTGGATGGTGGGCTGCGTAAGTGTGCATGTAGGCCGGGGTTCTCACGACGCTAATTCCGGGATTGTCGAGGTCCGAAACGAGCAGCGCATGGCTGCCGTCTTTCAGTTTGCCCTGGAAGAAGACGTGATCGGCGTGATTGAACGAAGTCACATGCCACTTGACCCCATCGAGCCCGTAGGAATCACCGTCCTTCGTCACCGTCGCTTGAATGGCGTCCACATCCGATCCCGCAAACTCCTCGGTGATCGCGTAGCACTCCTTTCGCTCGCCGCGAATTGCGGGGAGGACCCAAGTCTTCATCTGGTGTTCGGTTGCGACTTTGGGCAGCCACGCTGCGGGAGCGTCGAATACCCACCCGAGCGCGTTGGTGGCGCGGCCCGCTTGCTCGGACACGAGCACTTGCTGAAAACAGGTGAGTCCCGCGCCGCCGAGTTCGGCTTCGATGTTGAAAGCCTGAAGGCCCATCTCCTTGATCCGAGCCTTCTGAGCTGTCTTGACCCCTTCGGGCAGACGGCCCTCGTTCATCTCGGCCTCGATCTCGTGAGGGATGAGCTCCTCGTCGACGAAGGCGCGCGCCTGCGCCTGGATGGCGAGGTCCTCTGCGGTCATATACCGGCTCATGGTCTCTCCTGTAGGGTCCGCTGACTCAAGAGGATATCCAGGGGGCCATGCTCGTTCGTTCGCGCTACTCATTGGTGATAATCACGTTGTTTTTCGGCTATGCCAGCTTCGGCACCTTCTGGGGGGTCTGGGTCGTGGTGTTCGGAGACTTCCTTGCCCTCCACCACCTGACGGCCGGTGGTGCCAGCCTGTTCCTGGCCGCGCTCAGCGCCACCTCGATCGCGACGATGACGGGCGTGGCCCCGAGCCTGGTGAAGCTGCCGCGCCGGATCTCGGTAGCCCTGGCCCTGGCGTTTAACGGGGTGGCCGTGCTCGTATTGGGCGTCGCTCCTCGCGGCTGGCTGCTGGCCGCATTCGTCCTCACGGGTGTGGGAACCGGTCTTATCGACGTGTTCATGAGCCTTGCCGCCCAGCAGCTCGAGATGTCTGAGGGCAAACCCGTGCTTCAGTGGGTGCACGCCGGCTACAGCGCAGGGGCGGCGGTTGGTGCGCTGGGGGCCGCCCTTCTGTTGCTGTCGGGGTTCGAGCCATGGCTTGCGATCGCTGTGACTGCGGCGCTCCAGGTTTCTGCAGGGGTTGCAAGCTTCTACATCAGCGGGTGGCCCGAAACCCCGGCGCCGGCGGCTCGCTCTCCCCGGCTGTCGCTCTCCGTGTTCGCCGCCGCGCCTGCGCTGCTGTTGCCGAGCGTGGTGCTCATGGCTGCCTTCTTCATCGAGGGGAGCATGGACGTGTGGTCGGTGCTCTATCTCAGGCGCACTTTGGGAGCCTCGGTGACGACGGGCGCACTTGGTTTCGTCGCCTTCGCAACCGCGACCGCGGTGGGCCGAGTTTTTGCGGCCCGGGTGCTGTTCGGCCTCGGCTACCGGCGCACTCTGCTGGTGTCCGGCCTCAGCTCGATGGCGGCCGGGGCGGTTGCCATTCTGACGACCAGCCCCGTCGTCGCAGGCGGAGCGTTCTTAGTGCTGGGCTTCACGGTATCCGCCGCGGCGCCCGCCGCATTCGGGCTCGGGACTGCCGGCCGTCAGGACGCCGGAGTGGTGATCGCGGCCATGACCACGGTGGGCTACGGGGGCTTCGTGCTCGGCCCCCCCATCTCGGGATGGCTGGCGTCGAGCTTCGGGCTGCGGGCCACGATGGCCCTGGTGGTTTCGTCCACGATCGGCATCGCCGCAGGGGCCTTGTTCCACAAGCGGCCGCCGGCCGGCCTCCCTCCAGGCCAACTCTGAGCCCCCAACCACCTCCCACGTGGTCACGGCCACAAAGTTCGGCGCAGCCCGGCGTCCCGGCCCCTCGGCCGCCCGATTCGCCCCCCCGACCTCCTGGGCCCAAAATTGAACATGACCACGAGCCCCGCTTCTTCGAGCACACGCAGATGCTTCCTACCGAGGGCTCCCGAGCGATTCGATGCGAAAGAGTGGGGCCGAGATGCGATAAGAGATCCCCGACGTGGTCGTCGACGGCGAGGTCATCGAGGCGGACCCACCACACAAGCTGGTCCAGACGTGGCGGATGCTCATGATGGGGCCAACGCAGGCGCTGGAAGGGTTCACGCGCCTGACGTGGGAGATCGAGGAGATCCAGTCCGGTGTCACCAAGCTCACCGTGGTTCACGATCTCGAGGGCGCGCCCCAGACCGCGGTGATGGTCGCCGGTGGGATGGAAGCAGACGGCGCAGGCGGCGGTTGGACCGAGATTCTCAGTGGTCTTAAGACGCGCTCGAGACCGGCAGAGGTCCTTCGAGGCTAGTCCCTAAACGGGCCGAGTGGTCGTGAGATGGTCCATAAAACGGTCATCTCGCGCTCACTCGTCCGGGCCGGTCCCCTGTAGGAAAGGAATAGGCTAGACACGCTATGGCCTCTCGAGCGGCCGACCTCATTCTCAGCGGCGGCGCCGTGTACACGATGGACGCGGCGCGCAGCTGGGCAGACGCAGTGGCCGTTTCGGACGGGCGGATCATCCGTCGCGGCAGCGCCGCCGCCGTCTCGGAACTCAGGGGCCCCGACACAGTTGTGCTCGACTGCCGGAACCGCTTGGTGCTGCCCGCTTTTCAGGACGCGCATGTGCATGCTCTCTGGGGCGGCTTGTCCCGGCGCTCGTGCGACCTTCACCACCTCTCAGGCAAGCGCGAGTACCTCGCTGCCGTGAGGGCCTATGCGGACGAGCATCCCGAGCTCGAATGGATCGACGGGGACGGCTGGAGCATGGAGGCGTTTCCTTCGGGCACGCCACATCGGTCGGCGCTGGACGAGGTCGTCTCAGATAGACCCGTTTTCCTCACCAACCGGGATGGGCACGGCGCGTGGGCCAACTCCAAGGCCCTCGAGCTCGCAGGCATTACGGCTGCTACTTCAGATCCTTCCGGCGGACGCATCGAGCGCGACCCGGACGGCGAGCCCATGGGGACTCTGCACGAGCACGCCATGGACCTGGTCGAGAGGCTCTTGCCGAAGCCGTCGCTCGATGACCGCTGCTCCGCCCTCCAGGACGCCCAGGCGTACCTCCATTCCCTCGGCATCACCGCGTGGCAGGATCCGGCCGTTACCGAGGAGATTTTCACCGCCTACAAGAGAGTGAATGAACAGGGCCGTCTCAGCGCGCGCGTGAGCCTCGACCTGCTGTGGGAGCGAAATGAGGATGAGTCGCAACTGGAGCGGCTGATTCACATGCGAGAGGAGGCGACTTCCGGTCGTCTGCGCGCCTCGGGGATCAAGTTTTTCGTCGACGGGGTCGCCGAGAACTTCACTGCCGCCATGCTCGAGCCCTATCTCGGAGCCGACGGCTTCTCCGGTGACAACCGCGGGATGAGCATGATCGAGCCGGCCGCCCTGGCCCGCTACGTCACCCTGCTCGACCAGCACCTCTTTCAAATCCATTTCCACGCCATCGGCGACCGTGCCACCAGGGAGGCACTGGACGCTCTCGAGAGGGCCTTGAAGATAAACGGCCGGCGCGACTCTCGCCATCACATCTGCCATCTGCAGGTGGTTCAACCGCAGGACATCCCCCGCTTCCGTGCGCTCGGGGTCGTCGCAAACTGTCAGCCGCTGTGGGCTTGCGACGAGCCCCAGATGCGCGACCTCACCATTCCCTTTTTGGGCCGGGAGCGGGCCGCGCTGCAGTATCCGTTCGCCTCGCTGCATCGCTCGGGAGCGACGCTTGCGTTCGGCAGCGATTGGACGGTCAGCACCCCCGACCCGCTGGAACAGATCGAGGTGGCGGTGACTCGCGTCGCCCCGCAGACGCGCGAGCTTGCTCCCTTCCTCCCGGAGGAGCGGCTCACCCTCCCCGAAAGCCTCGCCGCATTCACGATCGGCTCGGCGTTCGTCAACCGGCTCGAGCACGTGTCCGGCTCAATCGAAGAGGGAAAGGCGGCCGACCTCGCGGTGCTGGATCGGGATCCTTTTGATCCCGAGAGCGGCCCCATCGGGGATGCGAGCGCCGCCCTCACTGTGGTTGATGGGACCGTCGTGCACCAGGATGAGCGTCTCGACTGGTGAGCCCGTGGGAGCGGCTGCGCGCTCGCTACGAGAGCGAGCTCTTCGGCCTCGCGCTAGCGCTGAGCGGAGATGAGCGCCGGGCCGCGGCCGTCGTGCAGGAAACCTTGCGCCGCGCGGTGGCGCGTTACGAGGACAGACGGGGCGCCGATGCTGTGGAGCTGTTCCTCTTCGGCCGCATCGTCCACCACGTTCCCCGAACCGGGAGACGCCGCGACGATGTCTTGTGGAACGCATGGGTCGAGGTCTCCCCCAAGCGCCGGGCGGTCTTGGCCCTACTGCTGCGCGGCCACCTCGATGAGGCGGGAGTAGCGGACGCACTGGGGTGGTCTCGCAGCGCCGTGCGCAAGGCGGCAGACAGGGGCCTGTCGCAGTGGTGCCGGGCGACCGGAGGCCATCACGATTCACTGCAGGCACTGCTGTCGGCGGCTGCGCCGATCCCGGCCGCCAGTCGTCCGGGTGGGGCCCTCGTACTGCGCCGACTGCTCCCGCTCTCGCTGGGCGTGATCCTCGTGGCGGCCCTGGTCTTGGCACCGCCGCTAACTTCTTCCGCTCCGGTGGCCGCGCCCGGGCCCGAGGGGACACCAGAGGCATCGAGTCTCGACTCCGCCCCTCGTCCTCTGGCACTTCGAGGTTCGCAGGAGGACTTCTGCCCCAACCTCGATGGCGTACTTCCGTTCGGGCCCGGGGCCGACCAGAAGGCGGCGCGTGTGGCGCTCGCCTTCAACACCGCCCTGCTTGAAGACGACCGCAGGGTCGTCGCTGCCTTCATCGATCCCCGGCCCGGGGCGCTGAATCTCAAGCCGCGGCCCTGGGACCACACCTGGGTGGCGCACGGGCTCACCATCGTTCACAGCGCCTCAGCCGAATCAGATGTGCCGGCCGGCGACCTCTGTGGGGTGACGACGGCAGCCCGGTCCTGGAAAGTCGTGATGCACGACGCGACGGGGGCATCCAGCACCAGCCTGGCCGCGTTCTATCTCGTGCGCCGGGCTCACGGCTGGAAGGTGTGGGGCTCCTACTAACTGCTACGCAATCAGTACAAAGAGTCTGTGGCGCTCTGTAGAGGACGCCCGCACAAGCACCGTCTGGCCCCGGTGCCCCACCCGAACGCGGTAGGGGGCCGGGTCCCCGTCGAGAAGAACCTTCACGACGTGGGCATCGCGCGGCAGCACGTGACCGAGGGTCAGGGCGACGCCCGCAAGCCCGCTGGTTTCGACCGTCGTCTCGTACACACCCCCCGATGCCGCGGCCTCGACGTTGATCGCGCCGGCCGCCAAGCGGATGTTCTCGGCGCCGATCGAAGGCGCGCCGGGTGGCAGCTGCGGCGCGACCTCTAGGCGGTTTTGGCCCAGGTCGGGGCTAACGCCCAGCTGCTGGTGGACGACGGGCCAGATCGTCCCGCAGTTGCCCCATGCCTGCAGCACCGTGGCGCGTTCGGTGAGTGGCAGATCGATCGACGACCGTAGTCGGGCGAGGGTGCAATCTCGGGCATCGCTCCGGGTTGCTCGTCGAAAGAAGGAAGCTGGAGCCTGCGGTTGGCGGTTACGAACCGGCGCTGCGCATCCAACCGGCCGTAGTTCCCCTC
>JACDAL010000098.1 GCA_013695465.1 Actinomycetota bacterium
GAAAGAGCGGAGTCGGTCCTCGAGGCGCTCGATGCCACGAAGAGGCACAGCCCCTGGATCAGCTGCTCCCGGCGTACGGTCGAGGCAGGTCTCCTTGCGCTGGGAGAACGCATGGATGAAGCCGCCAGGAGTTTCCGGGAAGCGGCCGAAGGCTGGCGAGAACTTGGCACGGTCTTCGATCTCGCTCTGTGCCGACTCGACTTCGTCATCCTCGCGGGCCCCGGACACCCCGAGACCCCGGCCGCGGCCGAGGAGGCGAGGGAGATCCTCACTCGGCTGCGGGCCAAGCCCTTTCTGGAGCGACTGGAAGCGGCCATGGCAGCCGGCGATGCCCCCGAGATTGGGGCAACGCGCTGAAAGCTGCAGGACCGAAGTCGTCGGGTTGCGCCGCTGCCTGCGGTCCGTCACTGGAGCGAGAAGGGTGGGTAGCGGTCGGTGATGAGCAGCACGGCGTATGCCTCGACACGGAGCCCCCATCGCAGGACGCCTTCGACGAAGTCGAAGATTGCTCGCGGGTAGCGGCCGGTGAACAACACGGCAAACCAAGCGACGATCACTGCGACGACCGCGGCGATGCACAGAAAGAAGAGCACGATGTAGTGGGGGATAGCGAGCAGCCATTTCACCAGCGGTAGCCAGCGGTTGAGATTCTGTTTGACATTGGGGTAGTCGAGGTGCAGCCGGACAGTCTGCTCTTCGTCGGTTGAGGGGTACACGTCGGACATCAGAGCGAGATACGACAGCACCCTGGTTGAGAAACGAGCAAGGTGAAGGTTGAAGTCGAACCACCACCGCGGGTACTTCTGTCGGAACACGATCATCAACAGGACGGGCGCCCACAGCATCCCCGTACCGGTGGCGCCGAATTGGAATCCGTTGTCGGCGAACCCGTTGTCGAACGAGGAGCCGTCGAGAAGGGCAAGGACGACCCCGATGGGGATGAGGTAGAGGAGACGCAGGGCCGTCGACAGGCGGTTCATGTCACGATCGGGGTACTCGACTGTCAATTGCGCTTCATAGGTTTCGTTGTGTTTAGCGGTCACGACGGGGTCCTTTCTTATTCGGTTATTCGACCGGAACGAGTTCTTGCTCGGGTGCGGCTACGACGGGCTCGGTCACGAGATCGGCTTCCATTTCGGGCTCTGGCAGACCGGTCTCGCCCTCGATGCCGATGGTCGGTAGCAGGCGATCGAGCCAGCTCGGGATCCACCAGTTGGCGGCGCCCATCAGCTTCATCGCCGCCGGCACCAAGACCATTCGCACGATCGTGGCATCAACGAAGATGGCCGTGGCCAGGCCGATGCCCACCATCTTGATAGCAGGGTCTTCACCCAGAGCGAAGCCAAGGAACACCGAGATCATGATCAGGGCGGCCGACGTGATCACCCGGGCCGTGCCGGCGATGCCGAGAATCACCGACGTGTCGTTGTCGCCCGTGGCCAGGTACTCCTCACGGACTCGTGAGAGCAGGAATACCTCGTAGTCCATGGAGAGGCCGAAGAGAACCGCGAACATGAACAAGGGGATGAATGGGTCGATCGGCGCGGTCGACTCCAGACCGATGACGCCGATGCCCCACCCCCACTGGAACACCATGACCAGCACCCCATAGGCGGCACCGATGCTAAGGAGGTTCAACAACGCAGCCTTCAGCGGTACGAGGATCGATCGGAAGACCAGGGTCAGCAACAGGAACGACGCCAAGATCACCGCAGCGATGAACAGCGGCATTCGGTCGCTGACCTTGTCGCCTATGTCGGCCCAGCTCGCCGTTTGGCCACCTATGTGGGCCCGGGCCGGGCTCTCCTCCAGCACCGGCGGGAGAACCTCCGCCCGGAGACGCTTGATCGTGTCGAGAGTGGCATCGTCTTGAGGTGCGGTGGTCGGGAAAGCAACCAGCGTCGCCACGCCGGCCTCGGCGTTCAACTCAGGTGGTGCGACCCCGGCGATACCCTCGTCGGCTGTGATGGCGTCGACAAGGGGTTCGACCACCGTCGAATCTTGCGAGATGTCGACGGCGATGACCAACGGGCCGTTGATGCCGGGACCGAAGCCCTCGGCGACGAGATCGTAGGCCCGACGCTCGGTACGGGTTTCGGGCAGCGTGCCGTCGTCCGGGGAGCCCAGACGAAGATCCAGCACCGGCGCCGTCAGCGCCAGAAGGAAGATGGTGACGCCGACGGCATAGGGCCAGGCGTTCTTGGACACGTGCTGACCCCAACGCTGCCAGCCCGAGCTCACGGTAGAGGCATCGATCGGTTTGTTTCGTTGGAGTCCGAGACGGTTGATCCAGTGCCCGGCAAGACCAAGGAACGCAGGTAGCAGGGTGACCGAGGCGACCACCATGATCAGGACAATGACCGACGTGGCAATGCCGGCAGCGGTCATGAACGGAACGCCGGCGACGGCCAGACCGAGGATCGCGACGACGACGGTGGCGCCTGCGAAGATTACCGCTTGGCCTGCGGTGGCGACAGCGCGACCGATCGATTCTTCAATGGTCATCCCCCGTGCCAGGTACTCGCGGTGTCGGGTGACGAGGATCAGTGCGTAGTCGATACCTACAGCGAGACCGATCATGCTGGCCATCTGAGGGGCAAAGCTGGGAATGCGGACTAGGTAGGTGATGAGCGACATCGAGCTGATGCCGAGGGCGAGGCCGAAGAGAGCTATCCCGAGGGGAAGACCCATGGCGATGAGCGACCCAAACGCCAGCAGCAGAATGATGACCGCAGCGATCAAACCGATCATCTCGCCAATGCCCGTCGCAGGCTCCTCAAACGAAAAGAACAGGTCACCGCTCATCTCGATCTGCAGCGGTGAACCCTCTTGGGCCTCGACACCTAACTCTTTGAGGTTCTCCAGGTCGCCCAGGTTCAGTTCTTCGATCACCGGGTACTGGACGCGGATCACGGCGATTCGACCGTCG
>JACDAL010000101.1 GCA_013695465.1 Actinomycetota bacterium
GCGACACGTGGATGCACCGCGTCGACATCGCGCGGGCTACCGGTCACACCCTCGAGCTCACCCCCGGCCACGACGGCCGCCTCATTGCCGACGTCGTCGCCGAGTGGGCCCGCCGCCACGGCCGGCCTTTCACCCTCACCCTGGAAGGCCCGGCAGGCGGCGTCTTCACGAGCGGTGTCGGGGGGGAGGCCATAGCCTTCGATGCAGTCGAATTCTGCCGCATCCTCTCCGGCAGGGGGGCAGGGACCGGCTTGCTGACCCAGGAGGTGCCGTTCTGAAAGGGGCGTGCCGGGAAAAAAGTGTCATTTCCTGCTAAAGTCCGGACGCCTTTGCGCCGATAGCGCATAGCTGGAAGAATCTGGTATGCTGCCAACCAGGGCGGGATCGCACGGGCGACCCTCTGATTGGGAGGCAACATATATGAGAAAGTCGCACGTCAAGAAGTTCGGCGTACTGATCACCGGAGCGGTGATGGCAGTAGCCATAGCCGCACCTGCACTTGCATGGCTGCCGGGGCGCATGACCGGGGGCGGAAGCATCATCAAACCGAACGGCCTGAGGGTCACGCATGGCTTCGAGCTTCACTGTTCACCCCACGGTGGCGGGGCTACCGATGGCCCGAACAACCTCGAGATCAACTGGGACGGCGGCAACAACTTCCACCTGGCCGACCTGACCTTCGCAGCTTGCCGCGATGCTGACGGCTACGACGAGGAGATGCCTGAGGCTGGGTTCGACACGATGCGTGGCGCCGGGACGGGTTCGTTGAACAACGTCGATGGCTACACGATCAAGTTCTTCATGACCGATCAGGGTGAGCCGGGCACCGGCGATCGCCTTCGTTTCGCGATCTACGATTCGTCGGGCGACCGGGTGTTCCGAGCCGCTGGCGTTCTGGACCGGGGCAATCATCAGGCGCACGCCGCCTAAGCACCGTAGGGGGAGGGCAGATAGCGGGGCTGTTTTTCGGCCCCGCTATTTTGCGTGCGGCCTAAGCCGGTGATTTGCCGGCCAACATCCGAGCGCCCAGCCTCACCAGCGTCGCGTTGTCCGGAGCCGGCTCTCCATCGGGCAGCCGTGTTGTGTCCTCGAGACCAGCGCGGATTCCATGTCCGCGCTCTACGGCTCGTCCCATTACGTGCCAGGTGGCGACGCCGTCGCCATGATGAACCTGCTCCAGGGCCACCCCGGCATTCACCAGCACCTGCTCCATGGCGGCACCGTGAGCGACGGCGTCGGAAGGGTCTGCATCCAAGGGCTCGATCAGGACGCGAACACAACGATTCGGGAGCCCCGACTTCACAAACCGACGCGCGTCGTCGAGGTGCAGGAGCCCGGCCTCGATCCCGACCCCTCGCGCGCTGAGGAGGTCGCACAGCTCGCCGATCCCTTCCTCCCCTTGGTTGGCGGTGACCAGGTCGGGTAGCTCGGTCCAACGGGCGATGGACTCCAGGCGGTGCGGGTGCGACTCTATGTCCGCCGAAGTGCTGAACGAGATCGGGATTCCCGGACACGCCGTCCGGACCGCGTGCAGCGCCGCCGCACACGGCGCGGTCGCGAAGGTCTCCGAACCCGCCTCGTCGTAGGCATGGAGATGCAGAACCTGGGCGCCGGCCTCCACCGAGGCTCGCCCCTCCCTCGCGAGATCTCCAGGCGTTCGAGGGACACCCGGGTGCTCCTCGCTCGTGCGCGAGCCGTTGAGACAAGCCTGAAGCATCATCACCCGGAAGTATTACTACCTCGGCCGCTCGTGTTCGGGAGTGTTCCAGCTCCTCCAGTCTCAAGCCGAGAGGCAAGAAAGCCGACTACTCCCCCATATGGACAATTCCCGGCCTCTGGCCCGTTCCGGCCTCATGGGTCGTACCGCGCCCTTTGGCTTGGCGACCTGCCTCGCGTTTGCGCTTGTCCCGATACAGCCACTCGGGGAGCATGTAGTCGCATTACTCATTGCCGCGACGATCTCGGTCCTGATAATCGGCGCGGCCGTTCTCTTTCCCTGGGACAAACACCCCTCGTACCTGGAGGCGATCCCGCCTCTCGCCTTCTTCGCAGTAATCCCATTCCTGCGCCAAGCGGAGGGCGGTGCGGGCTCCGGTTATGGACTGCTTGCCCTGCTCCCGATCCTTTGGCTGGCCCTGTACGGGACCCGCTTCCAGCTGACTCTTGCGTTTGCGGCCATGATCATGACTTTCGCCGCCCCGATCATCCTGTTGGGCGAACCTCGCTATCCCCCCACCGAATGGCGACGGGTTCTCATATGGGCGAGCTTGGGACCACTGATCGGTTTGACGGTGCAGCGACTGGTCATCGAGGTCAGGAGGCTGGCCACGAGGCTGGATGAGGTTGCGCGCTTGGACGCACTGACGGGGATTCCCAATCGTCGCGCCTGGGACGAGGAGCTCACCAGGGAGTTATCTCGCGCCCACCGATCGGGAAAGCCCGTATCGGTCGCCGTCCTTGACATCGACAATTTCATGGCCTTCAACGATGGCAACGGCCATCGAGCCGGTGATCAGTTCTTGAAAGACGTTGCAGCAGCTTGCGATGAAGAGATCAAGGATGTCGATCTGGTTGCCCGCTACGGAGACGATGAGTTTGCCCTACTTCTCACCGACTGCGCCCTGGATGACGCACACGCAGCCGTCGAGCGTGTGAAGCGAGCGGCGTTAGAGGACCAGACGTGCTCAGTAGGCGTCGCATGTTGGGACGGATCGGAAACTGCCGAGGAGCTTGTCATGCGAGCCAACAACGTGCTCGAGGAGGCCTCCAAAGCCCAGGCTGATCGGGCGGCTCTGATCAAGCTGGGTTTCTACGGTCAGGTAGCTCGCTAGCGAAGCCGGCTATTGGGCGTTTACTTGGAACCAGCACCAATGGCTCGGCCGTCGGCTCCCGGCGCGCCACTTATCATCTCGGCGCATGCATCCGAGGAGATCGAGACGTCTGGCGGAACTGGGCGCGGGGTTGTTGCTGCTGGCCGCCTGCACCGGGGGCGAAGGGTCCCCGTCTCCGTCGAACGCCCCGAGCCCGCGCGCGAACGCGCCCGGCCCATCGGAGAACGACGGTAAATCCGGCCCAGCCGTCGGCGAGCCGTCTGGCGAGTGGCTCGAGCGCGCTTGCACCCTCGCTCCGGAACTCGTCAAGCGGGTTAGACGCGACGTCTTCCCCGGCCGGTCGCCGGAGCTGATCGCAGTCCCCGAGGAGCCCAACTACTTCGGGGGCTTCATCGGAACGAGCCACTCGGGACCCTGGGACTACGTCCAGGAGGTTCCGCTGGTCTTCTACGGTCCCGGGCACATTCGATCCCAGGGCCGAATCGCGGTCGGCCACGAGCCGACTGTGACCGACCTCGCCCCGACGTTGGCCGAACTGCTCGGAACCGACTGGCCGGGCGACCGCCCCGGCAGGATTGTCTCGGACGCGCTGCAGCCCGGGACCGCACCCCCAAAGCTGGTGGTGGTGGTCGTGTGGGACGGAGGAGGAATGAACACGCTTCGAGCTTTTCCGCAGGCGTGGCCGAACCTCCGGCGCATCATGCGCTCGGGGACGTGGGTTGCAGCCACGGTTGGATCGTCTCCGTCGGTCACCCCAGCGATCCACGCCAATATCGGGACCGGTGCGTTCCCCAGTCAACATGGGGTCGTCGACATCGATATCCGCAGCGGGGACGACACGATCGACTCGTTCGAGGACGGATCTCCTGAGCATTTGGAGATCCCCACGCTTGCGGACCTCTACGACGTCACGACAGACAACAAGGCCATGGTTGGGATGTTCGGCTCGAATCCGTGGCACTACGGGATGATGAGCCGCGGAACTTTTCACTCTGGTGGGGACAAGGACATTGCGGCCCTCGTCGCCGCGGACGGATCGAAGCTGATCGGTCATCGCCGCTGGTATTCGTTTCCGCCATACCTGAACGAGGCGGGTGGCTTCGACGAGGCCATCAGGGCCACCGACCTGGAAGACGGACAACTCGACTCCCTCTGGCTGGGTAACGACGTTCTCTCGAACACCTACGACGCCAAGCAGACGCCGGCGCTCGCGATCTACACGACCGAGATGATCAAGTCACTGCTCGAGCGTGAGGACTTTGGCCGCGACGATGTCACGGATCTCTTCTTCGTGAACTACAAGCCCATCGATCTCGTCGGGCACAGATGGAACATGCTCTCGCCCGAGGGAGAGGGCGTGCTGCGGCAGACAGACGAGGAGCTGGGTGAGCTCGAGGCGTTCCTCAATGGCCTCGTGGGCCGGGGCAACTGGGTCATGGCGCTGACCGCCGACCACGGCCAGACGCCCACCGCCAACGCGACCACCGCGTGGCCCATCGACATGGCCGAGTTGATGGCTGACATCGCCGACCGGTTCGGGGTCCCCCAGAAGCTGTTCGATCGCACGCGCCCGGGGCACTTCTGGCTCGACGTGCCCACAATGAAGGGGGCCGGCATCACGCCGGAAGACATCGCAGACTTCATCTCGGACTACCGCCTCGAGGGCAACACCTCACAATCGCGCCCGTTGGTCGCAAAGTACGCTGGGCGCGCCGACGAGCGCCTGTTCTCCGGCGCGTGGCCGAGCCGTTTCACCGATGATGTCTGGACCTGCGTCCGGTCCGGCGCGCCCTGAACGTTCAGAATTTTATTCGATCGAAAGTCTGTGCGAGGGGTTTTGAACAGAACGGGGGCCAGACGATCAATAGATCGCCGGAACATCACCTCGCAGGGGGAGGCCTTCCCAAATTGTCCAAGAGTCGGCTTCGTCGTCAGGTCAGTGCCTTCCGGGCGCTTCTATCGTGCTCGGTTCCGTCTCGCTTGAGAATCGAATGATCGGACGGCGCGTCGGGCGGGTTGTCAACGAACCTGAGACTGCATAGCTCCCGCCACATACGGTTCGTCTTTAGCCGTGAACCGGTCGAACGTTTGCGAATGTTAGGAGAGCGTGGATCGGCCCCTTCGCCGGGCTCATGAGTTGCCGTCACCTCGCTTCGTTCTGATAGGAAGGACGATGAGGTGGACTCCACTGAACACCTTCGAGTGCTCGTCGGGAAGACAGTCCAGACGATTTCCGTCCGTCCCAACCGCATCATCGCCGTAAAAAGGCAGTGACGTCATCGTGGTGAGAATGTCAACCTTGTGAAGTCCGCGGTACATCTCCTTGCAGCCTCTCAACCAAATCTCGGACGGGAGCGAAGACGTGCTGACGCCCCGCCTCGGTCAAGATTCGATGCAGCGTCAATATGAAGTCAGGACTGAGGGCCTGAGGATTCTCCGTCCGAATGAACTCCATTCCGCGGTAGTTGTTGAGAATCATTTGCTCGCTTCGGTCTCGTGGCAGCGTCCGGGCCGATATGAACTACTAACTTTGTCAAAGTTAGTAGTTAACCTGGTAGCACGCCAAACGTCCTCACAGAAAAACTTCCTGCGATCGCACTGCGGGCCGTTCCGCCAATGAGAATACGGTCGCTGGAGCGGTGCGCCGCAACGCCCAATTGGCCTACGGAAACGGGGGGGTTGGGCAGGGTCCCAGCGGCTCAGGATGTACTTTCCTCGCTCCTCTGCGTCGACTATCTCGCGGGTTCTGTTGTTCAGCCGCACGAAGAAGGCCTGTTTCTTTTCGAGGTTGCCCTTCTTGTCGATCACAACGGTGGCCTCGACGGGGAAAACGCACGGAAGTACGTGAACACGGCAGAGCTCGTGACCATTGACCTTATGGATCTGCGTTGTCACGTTCGTTGCTCCGCTCCTCGTAAGTGCGAACCAGTCCGGCCTGTGCCGGGTCAACCCCGAAGTCTTCCGCAGGAAGATCGGCAGCGAAGGAGGAGGTTGACGCGGGGTCTCCGAGGGGCCGGTACTAAGAGAGGCTGCCCTCCGGAAGCCCACGGAATTGGAAACTGATGACGATTGAGGCCGACGCTCGTGTTCGCTAATGTACCGGCATGACAACGGTGCTCCTGTTTCATCACGCCCAAGGACAGACGGCCGGGTTCCTCGCCTTCGCCGACGAACTGCGGGAGGTCGGTCATACAGTTCATGCACCCGATCTCTACGAGGGAAAGACGTTCCAGGACCTCAACGAGGGTGTCGCCCACGCGGAGCAAGTCGGATTTGGAGAGATTATCCGCCGGGGCTCCGAAGCGGCCAAAGCGTTGCCTGTCGACATCGTCTATATAGGTTTCTCCCTCGGCGCGTTGCCTGCTCAGGCGCTGGCGCAGACACGACCGGGGGCCAACGGGGCGATCCTTCTTCACGGATGCGTGCCGACATCGGAGTTCGACAGTCCCTGGCCAAAGGGGCTGCCGCTCGAGATCCACATAATGGACGCGGACGAATGGACCGAGGTCGATCGCGATGTGGCGGAGAGCTTGGTCCAGGAGATAGACGGAGCAGAACTCTTCCTTTACCCTGGCTCAGGCCACCTGTTTGCGGATCCGAGTCTGGACGACTACGACGAGAACGCAGCCCGGCTGCTGATGGAGCGTATTCTGGCCTTCCTCCGACGCGTGGGCTGATTGGGCTGATCGGGCTGATCGGGGAATCCCAACAACCGGACTCGTGGCACACGGCCGCTCGTCGTGGCTCGATCAGACCGGCCTCGGACGGGACGTTATTGCTGTTGTACGACAGTGCTCCCCGCGGCCCTCGCGCGCTGGAGATCTCTCGTTGAGACCCTTCTCACAAGCAGAGCAACCCGTGTCTGCCCGAGTTCGACTCATGTCAGACTTGGATGGTGGAGCTGATTGCGCGGTCCGCGAACCGTGACCATCAGCAGCGGTTCGGTTTCCGGGCGGCGACCCTCACTCTGCCATAATGAAAGTTATGGTGACCGCTAACAAGGCCGCGGGAAGGCGGTTCAAAGTCTTGCTGGAGTGGGAGGCCGACGAGCAGGTGTGGATTACCTACGTGCCGACTCTCGGTCAACTCTCCACATATGGCGACACCCGGGATGAGGCGCTGGAGCAGACGCGCGAGGCGATCCTCGGCTACCTCGAAGCAGCGGTGAAGGAGGGTATCCCCATTCCACGGGCCGACACCGAGACCGAAATCGTCGACCTCGAGGTCGCTGCACCCTGAGTCGACTCCCCCGGATCAGCGGGAAGCGGGTTCTCCGCGCGCTGGAGCAAGCGGGCTTCGAGCAGACGCATGTCCGGGGAAGCCACCACTACCTCAGGAAAGCTGGAAGGGATGCGCTTGTTGTGGTCCCGGTTCATGGGAACCGAGACCTTCCCCTTGGAACGCTGAGGGCGATCCTGCGACAGGCGGAACTAACTTCCGAAGAGTTCACCGCGCTCCTTTGACGCGGACACGGTTAGCGCGCGGGGCGACCGAGGCAGCATAGCGACGACGATAGACATCGGCATGATGGTCGACCCGCAGAACATGCACTCGGCGCTCCGCCTCGACGACCTCATAGACGATGCGATAGGGCCCCCGACGAGCAGCCCACGATCCCTCCAGCTCGCTGCGCAGTTGCTGGCCCATCCGTTTTGGATTCTCGACCAAGGGCCCGAGCATGAACTCGACGACAGCCGCGGCTGCCTTCTCGGGGAGGCGCGCTAACGTTCGCTCGGCCGAAGGAGAGACCAACAGCTCCCAGGCTGATCGATCACGCCTAAAGGTAACGGGCCCTGAGCTTTTCCGCAGTGATCCCCTTCCCTCGAGCAATCTCTTGACGGGCGCGCTCGATCTCGAGCACAGCCTGAGGATCCGAGAGAAGCTTCAGTGTGTCTTCCAAGGCATCGAGATCCTCGGGGCTCATCAGAACGGCGGCGGGTCGACCGTTCCTCGTAAGGGTGACCCTGTGGTGGTGCCCTTCGATGCGGTCAACGATCTCCGACAAGTGGGCCTTTATCTCTGCAAGCGGGAGTGTATCTTCCATGACCATTATTCTAGTCATCTCGTCGGACAGCGTCAAGCAACCCCGGGCCGGCAAACTACATCCATGTAATTAGTGGACCAGAGGGGATTCGAACCCCTGACCTCACCCGTGCGAGGGGTGCGCTCTACCAACTGAGCTACTGGCCCGGCCCTCCATTCTACGGCCGCGACTCCCGCCGGTAGGCGGGGACCCAGGACCGGAAGCATCCGGCCCAACCAGGTGGTCGACGGTCCATAAAAGGCCAACGACACCGTAAATGGTTGGCTGAGCGGCCATAGAGGACGGTCAACAGCCCTTGGAGAATGATGACCGGGACAACGGCGGGCTGCTCCGCCATGTGACGGCGGGCGATGGGGGGGAGGAACGGTGGCGGTGGCTCAAGTGAAACCGTTGCACATCAGCCACCGTTTCGGTATTGGATGTGCATCAGTTGCACGTCAACCTCTGAGCGCGTCAGCGCGGGGAAGCCGGTCCGCCCCCGTGCTGCTCGAGCGAGGCCCGCAGCCCCGCCTGAATCGACGAGGTCGTGAAGTCGCCGCGAGTGCGCTCGATGATCGAGCGAGCCACATCGGTCAGCCGTCTCAGCCCCATCGTGATCCCATCCGGATAGTCCATCGACACCAACAGATAGTAGATGTCGTCCATGGCGCCCAGCAGCTCCTCGCAACGGGCCAGCTCGCCCTGCCGCATGAGGTCCAGGAGGTGGCGGCGCAGCTCCCCGACGGACTCTGCCATGCCCTTGAGAAACGCGGACGGCATGACCCCGACCTCGTCGGGCGCGGGCAACCCTCGACCGGTCACGAGAGCAAACGTGATGAGCGCTTCGGCGAGTTCCTTCTGGGCGTCGTGAACGAAACCCGCGTACAGGATCTCCGGGTGCTCACCGAGACCCGCCTGAGCCTCGTCGAGATAGCCGCGCGCCTCCGCGATCAAAACCGAAGCGTTGTCAAGCTCGTGCCGGTGGAGCGCGCGAATGGCGTTGCCGCAGGAACGGATGGCGCTGCGGCTCGCCTGCAGCCCCTGGTCCCGGGCTCTGGTCTTGGCGCCGAGCTGGCCGTGGAGAGCATCCGCGAGGGCCGACGTGTCCAGGCCGATCAGCCTCTGCGGCCCCCGAAGTGACCGACCGCCTGATCGAGGACGCGCTCCTCCTCCGGAGGAGGAGCTTGCGGACGGCGGTGCTGTAGCTGCGACACTTTCTTCGAGGGCTCGCTGCGTCTCTTCCTGGCGTCGATTAGCAAAGCAACGTAGATACCCAGGCATGCATCGAGCGCAAGGTGAACCTCCCACAGCGCCCCGCCTCTTAGGGCCGCTACCACGGCCGACAGCACCGACGCCAGCAAGAGCGCAACGAACATTCGCCGGCGATGGGCTTGGGTCCGGCGGCGCACGGCCTCGACGCGCCCGTCCCCAGACTGCGGTACCAGTACCCACCGGCCGGGAGCAGAACGGGCGTTGAGCGATGCTTGCTTTCGCTTGAAACCCTCGGCGCTCGGCAGCGGCGTGCGGCGTCGTGCCCGCAGTGCGGCGGGAAGAAAGATCCCCACCCACGCCACTCCCAGCAAGGCCAGGAACAGCCTGGTCACGACTGCGCTCCTGTAGGGTCGGCCACCACGAGATTTCACGTTAAACCCGGACCTTGGGGCCGGCTCGGATTTGACCTCGCGCTGCAGAGCAGAGTGGGCACATAAAGAAGGAGCTGCCCTTGCAGGTTGTGGCATCAACTGAAGCAATCGAGAGCGTCTCTTGCGACACGCTCCTGATCGGTGCAACGCGCGTTGCCGGGAGGGTCGTTCTCGCTCCCGGATCCGAGCCCCTGGACGCAGCCCTCGACGGCTACCTGTCACAGTACCTGCAAGAGGTCTCCTACAAGGCGGGCCATGGAGAGCTCGTCACATTTCCCAGCTTCGGGCGAATTGCGGCGAAGTCGATCACGGTGGCCGGTCTCGGAGAGGACCCCGACGAGGACTCCGTGCGGGGAGTTGCGGGAAGCGCAGCCGGGAGCCTCGGAGAGCGATCGGTCGTTGCCTCAACGCTGCAGCTGGCGACGGGCGCGGCGAGCTCGGCGGGGGCGGCGGCAGAGGGATTCCTGCTCGGCTCCTACCGCTTTACGGCGTTCAAGTCGGACCCCCACCCTTCGAAGATCCAGCGCCTCATTCTTCTGGGTGGCGCCTCGGAGGACACCCTCTCGAGGGGGGTGGCCCGGGCAGAGGCAACGATGCTGGCGCGCGACCTCACCAACGAGCCCGCCGGCTCCTTGACACCGGAGGCTCTCGCCGAGCGCGTCCGGGGAATCGCCGACGCTACCGGGCTCCAGGCGACGGTGCTCGATGCCGAGGCGCTTGCATCTCAGGGATTCGGCGGCATCGTCGGCGTTGGGCAGGGGTCCGCTCGTCCTCCTTGCCTGATCCTGCTGCGCTATACCCCCACAGAACCCACAACCAAGATCACCTTGATCGGTAAGGGCATCACCTTCGACTCGGGCGGGCTCTCGATCAAGCCGGCCGCGAGCATGGAGGAAATGAAGACGGACATGGCCGGGGCCGGCGCAGTCATCGGTGCCCTCAGTGCCTGCACTCGCTTAAGCGTGAGGGCCGAGGTGACCGGCGTCATCGCGGCGGCCGAGAACATGGTCTCGTCCACCTCCTTTCGCCCCGGAGACGTGATACGGCACTACGGCGGCAAGACCACCGAGGTCACCAACACCGATGCCGAGGGCCGCCTCGTCCTAGCCGACGCCCTCGCCTACAGCTCCGAGCAGAACCCTTCTGCGATGGTCGATGTCGCCACCCTGACCGGAGCCATCAAGGTCGCCCTGGGCAGCAAGGCCGTGGGCCTGTTCAGCAACGACGACACCCTCGCCTCAGAGATCGAGTCGGCGGCCTCCACCTCGGGGGAACGAGTATGGCGCCTGCCGCTCTACGAGGACTACCTCAAGGAGCTCGACTCGGACGTGGCTGACCACAAGAACTCCGGGGGTCGTTGGGGCGGCTCGATCATCGCGGCGATGTTCCTCACGCAGTTCGTCGGCCCCGGAATCCCGTGGGCCCACCTCGATATCGCCGGCGCCGCCCGCTCGGCAAGCGCCTACGATGAGGTCAGCAAGGGAGGCACCGGCGTCTCGACGCGCACTCTAATATCATTCCTGGAACGGCAAGACCAGCGATCCGCTGGAGAATCGCGAGAATAAAGTGGCGATCCGCTGGAGGATCGCGAGAACAGACCAGCGAACAGACCGGCTCAGGGGGATAGTGCAAAAGCCTAGAGAAACTGACTCCGAGCACATGGACAATGTCATTCGACTCGACGCGCCCATCGAGGTCCCCGACCCCCCCGAGCCCCAAGCTCCAACTAGGCCGGGGCGCGGCCACGGCATCGCTATCGCAGGCATGTCCCTGTGCGCCCTAACGGGAGTCTTTGCCCTTCTGGCGTTTATCACGGTCAGGTGGCCCGGCACGTCCGGGGAGACCCTGAAGATCGTGTTCATGTTCTCGGGCGTCGGCTTCATGACCTGCGCGTCCATGGCGGTCTTCTTCGCGATGAAGGACACTTACGCCCGGCCCCCTCACGACTCCGGTAAGTAGCCCCCTATGGAGATCGAGGGGCACCCCACCCAGGACGTCGTCGAAGAGCTCGAGCGGCGCGGGGCGATCCGTATCGAGGGCGACATCCAGGGACCGCGCCCGGACACCCTGCGATTTCTCGCCGAGCAGCTCGACAGCGGCGAGGGCTTCTGGCTGTTTCTGCCTCACACCTCGTTCATGACCGGCTTCGACGAACTTCCGGTCTGAGGCTCAAGACCGAGTCGGGCAAGACCCCAGCTGCGGCTCCGGCCCGAAGCTCGATCGCGTAGCGCGCCCCCACGACCATCGGACTCACTCGATTGCGCCGCAGGGGAGCCACAACACGCTGAACCACCCAGCACTTGTCACAAAAGATCACATCGATTTCGTAGCCGAGCCCAATACTGTGTACCTGAGCCGCTCGGCACAGGATGAACGCCTCACCTTCGGCGAGCTCGGGCCCCCGCAACAGTCCCTTAATCCTCTGCAACGGCGTCCTGGCCCACCTGATCTTATGCGCGATCACGGTCCCATCGGAGCAACAGAGGGCGACCAGCGATCCGCTGGAGGATCGCGAGAACGGAATAGGCATGTGGAGTAGATTCAAGCGCCGTTTCAATAGCTGCTGTGGCGCGCGCCACACAAATCTCGTGAAGAGGAGATGTCGATGCAGAAATGGGAGTACGCGACCGTGCCGCTGATCTCGCACGCGCTTCAGGAGATCCTTAATCAGTGGGGCGAGGACGGCTGGGAGCTGGTCCAGGTGCTCGAGAGCCAGGCCACCGGGACCACGGGATTCTTCAAGCGTCCCAAAGACTAGGGGGTGCCTCGCCAAGTGGCCGTCGTTTACTGACCACTCGGCGTTTGATCGGGGGCCCTCCACAGTCCTGAGCGTCCTCCCGACTTCTCCAGCAGGCGCAGCGCGGTGACCTCGACGCCGCGCTCGGTTCCCTTGACCATGTCGTAGATCGTGAGCCCGGCGACCGCTACCGCGGTCATCGCTTCCATCTCGACCCCCGTGCGCTCGGACGTGCGCACACGGGCAAACACTGCGATGCCCTCGTCGTGTTGCTCGAAGAAGACTTCGACGGCCCCCACAGAGATCGGGTGACACAAGGGAACCAGCTCGGAGGTCTTCTTGGCCGCCATGATCCCGGCGATTCGGGCGACCTCGAGCGCGTCGCCCTTGTCGAGCTTTCGCTCTTGGACAAGAGCCCGCGTCGACTCACTCATCACAACTAAACAGGAGGCAAGTGCCTCGCGCGCAGTCGCGGATTTGGAGGTGACATCGACCATGCGCGCTTGGGCCTCGGGGTGAGTCATGGCTCCTCCGGGAGCCGCCACACCTCGACGGTCACGGTGGAGCCCGCCTCTAGGCGGCTCTTGTCTCGCTCGAACAACGCCACCCCGTGACAGTTGATGAGGCTCGACTGTATGTGGGAACCCTGAGGCCCGGTAGGCGTGGCGCTGAAACCCGATCCGCCGGCTCCCGCCCGCCCCATGTTGGATCCTTCCGCCCGCCCCATGTTGGATCCTCCCGCCCGCCCCATAGACAGCCGCACGCGCACGAAATGCAACCTTCCCGCAGGCTTGGTGATGGTCTCTGTCAGCGTCGCCTCGATCCGGGGCCGAAGCAGGTTGGCGCACCCGCGCAGCTTGCGAATCGCCGGCCGCACGAACTGCTCGAAGCCGACGTGGATCGACACGGGGTTGCCGGGGAGCCCGAGGAAGGGCTTGCCCCCGATGGCTCCCAGCACCACCGGCTTGCCCGGCTGCATGGCCACACGCCACAGATCGATGCGGCCGAGGTTCGTAACCACGTCCTTCACGAAATCGTAGCGGCCGACCGCCACCCCGCCGGAGGACATGACCAGATCGGAGAGCTCGGCGGCACGGCGAAAAGCCTCCTCGGTGGATTCATAGGTGTCGGCCACCGGGCCGGCCGAAATCACCTCGCCGCCGGCCTCCTTCACCAGCGCAGTCAGCGCAATGGAATTGGAGTCGCGGATCTGCCCGGCCCCCGGTGTCGCCTCAGGAGCGACGAGCTCGTCGCCGGTGACCAGCACGGCCACCTTGGGGGCGCCGCGCACACGCAGCGGCGACATGCCCATCGAAGCCAGCAACGCCAGCTCACCGGGACCCAGCTCCTGTCCCGCCTCCACCAGCACGTCGCCTTCGCCGAGGTCGTCGCCCGCGGGCCGCACATGCTTGCCCGAAGGGGTTGGAGCCACGATCGTGACCCGGCCCTCATCCTCTTGCGCGACCTCGATCGGAGCTATGGCGTCTGCCCCCGGCGGCAGCGGTGCGCCGGTCATGATTCGCACCGCCGTTCCCGCCGAGACCTCGAGGTCGCCGGGGTCTCCCGCCCGGATCTCACCCGTGACCTCGAGCGTCACCGGCGTGGCTTCGGACGCATCCGCCGCGTCTGCGCCTCTGAGCGCGTACCCGTCCATAGCGGAGTTGGCGAATCTGGGCAGAGCGTGCGGTGCCCTCAGCGTCTCGGCCGCCACCAAACCGAGGGCATCGCGCACCAACACCTCCGTGGGTGCGAGGGGAGCGAACGCTTCCAGCACCCTTCGGCGTGCCTCTGCGACCGGGAGCATGTCAGCCAAGTCGATCCGCTACCTCGAGCAGATAGGCCTTGAGTTGCTCACCGAGATCCTTGCGCCTGAGGCCGAGCTCGATCGTCGCCTTGAGGTAGTCGAGCTTCTTGCCGACGTCGAACATTGGACCTTCGTGAACATAGGCGTAGACGGATTGCTCCTGCGCCAACAGGTTGATCCCATCGGTGAGCTGGATCTCGCCCCCGTATCCCTTGGTGGTTCGCTCCAACGCATCGAAGATCTCCGGCGTGAACAGGTAACGGCCGCGCGAGCCGAGGTCCGATCGAGCCTCCTCGACCGGCGGCTTCTCGACCATGTTGAGCACGCGCAGCAGACCATCTGAGGTCTCTTCCGGATCGATGATGCCGTAGGCGGGAATGTCCTCCTTGGCCACTCGCACCACAGTGACGACGCTCGCCTGTTGCTTTTCGTATATAGCCGTCATGCTCTCCACCAACGCAGGCTCGTCTCCACGAGGCCGCGGCACGATCTCGTCCCCGACCATTACGACAAAGGGATCGTCGCCGATGTGGGAGCGGGCAACCGAGACGGCGTGACCGAACCCCAGGGGCTCCTTCTGCCTTACGTAAAAGATGTCGGCAAGATCCGCGATGCGCCGCACCTGCTCGAGCTCTGCGGACTTGTCCGTGCTCTCGAGGTGATGTTCGAGCTCCAATGACTTGTCGAAGTGATCGTCGATCACACTCTTGCCCCGGCTGGTCACGATCAGAATGTCGTCGATGCCGGCGCGCACCGCCTCCTCGACAACGTACTGAATCATGGGCTTGTCGACGACCGGGATCATCTCTTTGGGCTGAGCCTTGGTCGCGGGCAAGAAACGGGTTCCCAGGCCCCCCGCGGGGATGACCGCTTTGCGCACCGTCATGTATATGAGCCTCCTGATCGCCTGGCGCCCTCCGGCGCATCACCAAGCCTGAAGGTAGTCGATCGCACAGCCTGTGCCGAAAGCTACCCTGCGCCACAACCGGGGCGGGTTAAGCGCGGGAGAGTTGAGTACCCGAGGGCCGAGGTCCAAGGGGCGACTTTGAGGCCCGTAGGCCCCTCCGGGACAACTGGTGCGGTCGCGGCCGACTAACGGGCGACTTTGAGGCCCGTGGGCCCCTCCGGGAGACCGATGCGGTCGCGGCCCTCCTGCTTGGCTCGATACAGCCCCCGGTCGGCGGCCGCGACCAGCGTCCGGAAGGAGTCCCCGTGCTGGGGGAAGGCGGCGACGCCGACCGACACGGTGAGATCGATCGGCTGCTCTCCCGATCCCCCGAATGATTCTGAGCGAACCTCTTGGAGAATCTTCTCCGCCGTAACGATGGCCCCGGAGAGGTCGGTCTCCGACAGGAGGCACACGAACTCCTCGCCTCCATAGCGCGCCACCACGTCTACCTCTCGGACCACGTCCGACACGCGCTGCGAAAACTCGATGAGAACCGCGTCTCCCCGTTGATGGCCGCAGGAGTCATTCACGCTCTTGAAGTGGTCGAGATCGAGCATGAGCAGACTGAACGGGCGCTCGAACCGCATAGCCGTGGCGTGCATGTTGCGGAACTGCATCTGCAGGAAACGGCGGTTCCACACACCCGTGAGACCATCGGTGATCGACAACCGCTGCGCCTCCTCGTGCAGAATCACGTTCTCGAGCGCGACCCGGCCCTGATCGGCGAGAAACTTAACGGCGTCGATGTCTGCTTGCTCGAACGGCATCTGGGCCTCTCGGCGATAGACCGTCAGGACGCTGTGGATTCGCTGCTGGCTATACAAAGGCAGCGCGATCGACACTGGAAAGCGCGGCTCTGAGGAGGCCGGCTGGGGACCCTCGGCAGATCCATCACGCACCACCGTCACGCCGCGCTCGGCAACGAGACCGACTATCCCGGACCCCACCGAGACTCGCCCCAGACCATCCACACGAGCGTCTCTCACGACGATCGGATACAGCTCGTCGCGCCTGGCGCTGAAACCCCAGATGACTCCGACGTCTGCTCCAACCGCGTCGGCTGCGGTGTTGAGGATGGACTCCAGGAGCGAGCGCATGTCGTGAGTGGAGCGCAACGTCTCACCGACCCGCTGCACCGTGCGCTGAAGCAGATCGCGCGACGACGATAGTTCTGCGACCGTGGTGCCGTGCCTTGTCGCCAACTCATTGAAAGAGGCTGCGAGCCGGCCCACCTCGTCCTTGGTGCGAATGGGAATGCGGTGCTCGAGAAGGCCTTGGGCGATGGCCTCGGCCCCCTGGGAGACCTCCTTGAGGGACTTGGTGAGGAGCCGCGACAGCCAGTGGGACAACAGGGCCACTACCAGCAGCGCAACCGCCAGCAATCCAAGCAGGTAGTAGAGGACGCTCTGAGACAACGCCGAGAGCTTGTGTGCCGAATACCACGCGACCGCACTAATATCCCCGGGGAGGGCCCGGACCCGCACGTGCACCGAGCCTCCCTTTTGGAGCGAAGGCAAGCTGGGGACGGCCCCGGTCGCAGCCAACGTTTCGTCGCCGCTCAACAGGGCCAACTCGATCTCCCCCTCAGACACCTCCTCGAGAAAATCCCGGTCGGTCCAGAACCCGGCGATCAGGCGTTGGACCGAGGAGTTTCTTCCTCCCACTGCTACCCGGCGTTCGATGGCCCCCGGCGCGCCGGCCTCGGCCACGATCTCCGCTACTCCCGGCGCCTTGAAGCCCGGCGCGAAGCTCGGTTCGGTGGAGGCCTCGGCAACAATCTCTCCGGAGCGGTCGAGGGCGATAAAGAAGTCGAGCTCCTCGGTGCCGGCGAGGGCGCGCCCCAACAGCGACTGGAGGCGGGAGCCGCCTCCGCCAGATTGCGCCCGGCGGAGGCGCAGGGTAACCGGGGAGATGAGCTCGAACACCGCCTTCTGCCGGGCGGCGATCACCGACTCGGTTTCGGCCAGGGAGGGGCGCAAACGACTCTCTTCGCGGCGTCTGATTTCCCCCACGACCGTGTCGCGCAGAACAAATCCTGCCGCCGAGAGTGGCAGCATGACGATCACAACGAATAACAGCGTCAGCCGTTGCTGCAGAGACATGCCCTGAAGGACCCCCTTCTCAGGGGCTTATCGGCACTCTCTGGCAGAACTTTAGCCTCAGGGCGGCACACAGCCAGAGCGGCCCCGCGATGGCGGCACGTATTTAGCGAGGTCTGCGCCTCGCGGGTGAGAAGATTCACGCCATGCCGATCTACGAGTACGCCTGTACCGCCTGTGGCGAGCGCACGGAGGCAAAGCAGGGCTTCGACGACCCTCCCCTGGAGGAGTGCCTCGTTTGCGGGGGCAAGCTGCGCAAGCTCTACTCGCCGGTAGGCATCGTGTTCAAGGGATCAGGCTTCTACTCAACCGACAAGAAAGGGCAGAAAGGGGGCGGGGAGGAGAAGAAGGATTCCGACGGCTCGAAGTCTCAGGACAAAAAGACGACGTCCTCGAGCGAGAAGTCGTCCTCGTCATCGTCGGGGAAATCGTCGAATGAGAAGTCATCGTCCGGCAGGAAGGAGCAGAGGAGTCGGTCCGGCTCCGATGCTGACTCCCGAAGCTCTGGGGGACGTCGATGAGCGACTCGGCGGAGGTGGGAGTCTTCGGTGGTTCCGGCTTCTATCAGCTGCTGGACGAGATAACGGAGATCAAGCTCGACACCCCCTATGGCGAGCCCTCGGCCCCCTTGTCGGTTGGCACCATCGGGGGACGCAAGGCGGCCTTTCTGCCTCGGCATGGACCGGGCCACACGCTGCCCCCTCACACGATCAACTACCGGGCAAATGTGTGGGCGTTCAAGGAGCTGGGCGTGACCCGCATCATTGGTCCTTGCGCGGCCGGGTCCTTGCAGAAGGAGGTGGAGCCGGGACACTTCGTGATCTCGGACCAGCTCGTCGATCGCACCTGGGGTCGCAAAGACACCTTCTACGAGGGCCCCCTCACGACTCACGTATCGTTCGCCGACCCCTATTGCCCTGAGCTCAGGCCCCTCACCCTGGAGATCGCCCGCAGCCAGGGAGTGCAGGCTCACGATGGAGGCACGGTGGTGGCCGTCCAAGGCCCCCGTTTCTCCACCAGAGCCGAGTCCAAGTGGTACCAGGACGCCGGCTGGCAGGTCATCAACATGACCCAGTACCCGGAGGCCTATCTGGCGCGGGAGCTCGAGATCTGCTACGTCAACGTGGCGCTGATCACGGACTACGACGTGGGCATCATGGGCGAGACCGAGGCGGTCAACCACGAGGAGGTTCTCAGGGTGGTTGCGGAGAACAACGAGCGGCTGCGGAGCCTGATCTTCGAGCTCGTGCCTCGCATCCCGGAACACAGGAGCTGTCTCTGCAGCCGGGCGCTGCAGGGCGCCCGCCTGGAAACGTGAGGAAAGCGGCCGACGCCCGAAAAGGGGGTCGAGTAGTGGTCGGGTGCTCTCCATGGTCATCCTGCCGCCACTCGGCGATGATCGGGCTCCGGGCTCGCTGAGTTGTCTCTCCTAGAAGCGATTGTCCTGGGCGCAGTCCAGGGCCTCACCGAGTTCATCCCCATCTCCTCCTCGGGCCATCTCGTACTGGTTCCCGAGGCCCTCGGCTGGTCTCACCCGAGCCTGGCCTTCGACGTCCTGCTGCACGCCGCATCACTTGTAGCCCTGCTCGCCTACTTCTCGGGCGAGCTGCTCGATCTCGGGCGCGGTGTGCTCCGGGGCGATGAGGAGCAACGGCGGTTGTTGGGGCTGCTGGCCCTCGGTACGGTGCCCGCCGCGATTGCCGGCATCGCGCTGGGCGAGTACTTCGAGAGCTCGTTCGAGGACGCTCGCTCGAGCGCAATCCAGCTCGTCATCACTGCGGTGATTCTGGTGGCGGCCGAGCTGGCTCTTCGGCATCACCAGCAGCGGAGTGCCCAGGTTGGGTCGCGGCTCCGGGGCATCCCGGACCTGCGCGTGGGAGATGCCTCGATCATCGGAGTGGCCCAGGCGATCTCGATCCTGCCCGGCATCTCGCGCTCGGGCTCCACGATTGGTGCCGGCCTGGCCCTGGGCATGGGTCGCGATGCCGCGGCCCGCTTCGCCTTCCTGCTGGGAGTCCCGGCGCTGTTCGGAGCGATGTTGGTGCAGCTGCCCGAGCTCAAGGGCTCGGGCCTGGGGCTGGGGGCAGGGATCGCCGGCTTTGTGGCCTCCCTGGTGACGTCCTACGCTTCGATCTGGGGGCTCCTGCGCTATCTCAGGACCAACAGCCTGTACCCGTTCGCTCTCTACTGTGTAATTGCGGGCGTGGCGTTCTTCCTGCTGGTTTGAGTCAGGTCGGTGGGAGCCCGGCCGGCGTCGGCCGAAGAGAGGAGCACGGGCGGCACCGGGAGGGTCCTGGGGTCCGAAACGAGTCTCGACCGGCGCCGCCGCGCAAATCCTTCACAGAGGATGAGCACTGCTCCGACCAACGCCGCCGCCGACACCAGCAGGGCTCCAATACCGATCCCTATGACTGCGACCTTGACGACGGCGAGGAGCTGAAACACAGGTCCATCCTTGTGAGTAGCTGTTGCTTCCTGTGCCCCATCGTCGGCTCTAGGCCGTTTCTGGTAAACCCCCCAACCGGGGGAAAACGCCTCCCCCGAATGGGGGGTCCCGGAACCTTCTGGGCCGAGTGGTGAATCAGATGCTCTCAATGGTCATGCTGCAACCACCCGGCAGGCGTTAGCTGCCGGCGACCGTCATCTCCGCCACCAGCGTGGTCGCTCCCCCGTAAGACCCGCCGAACGGGAGCCAGCGCAGGTCCGAGGCCACCGCCTCGATGCCCTTGAGAATCTCGAGCATGGGGGCCGCGATCGTGACTTCCTTGACCGCCTGAGCCGGGGTCCCGCCCTCGAGCAGCCGTCCGGTGGCGCCGACCGAGAAGTCTCCCGTGACCGGGTTGGCGCCGGAGTGGACACCGTGGAAGTCCTCGACGAGCAGCGCTCTCCCGGCGCGCTCCAGCACCTCCGAGCGGCTTTCCCCGGTGGAGTCGATGGCGAGATTCGAGGGCGACGGGTGGGGTGCCGACTTGAACGAGCCGCGCGCGGCGTTGCCGGTCGAGCCCCGGCCCTCCCGGCGGGCGCTGGTGGTGTCGTAGAGAAATGATGTCAACACGCCTTTGGAGATGACCTCGGTGCGGCCGGTGGGGACGCCCTCAGCGTCCCAGGGGGCTGCTCCGGGTGCTCCTTCGCGACGACCGTCGTCCACCATCGTGAGCCCGGGGGCCGCGATCTGCTCGCCGAGCCTCCCCGCCAGCAGCGAGCGTCCCTTCTGCACGGCCTCTCCGACCAGCGCGCTTCCGAGCACTCCCAGGAACTGGCCCGCCACATAGGGCTCGAACACGACCGGCATCCGCCCGGACGGGATCTTGGCCGCGCCCAGAACTCCGAGAGCACGTTCGGCGGCTGCCCGGCCCACCGCTTCGGCGTCGAGGGCGGCGATCCCCCTGGCGAGGTCGAACTCGAAGCCGATCTCGGTGTCGTCGCCCTCGGTGGCGATGGCCATCGAGTAGCACCACGCGTCGGTGCGCCGGTAGAGGCCCGAGATCCCGGTCGAAGTCGCCAGCCCGATCTCCGCATCGGAATCCGAGTAGACGGCCTCCTCGACCGCCCGGATGCGGGGGTCGAGCGAACGCGTGGCGCGCTCCAGCTCGAGGGCGAAGGACACCTTGTCGTCCGAGGACACTCGGGCGTGGGCGTCGTCTACGAGCCCCGTCACCTCGGGAGGCGCCTGAGCCCACGCCGGAGCCAGAGCCACGGCCTCATCGGGAGTCGAGTGGGCTGCGTTGTCGCGCGCCTGGCCTACCAGCTGGTCGAGGCTTTGCTCGCCGAGGTCGGTGGTGTAGGCGAAGCCGACGCGGCCCCCGGATACCACGCGCACTCCGGCCCCCCGGGGCTCGGCCGATGACAGCGACTCGACCTCTCCCGAGTAGACCTTGACGTTGAAGCTCTTTTCGTGGGTCACGAACGCCTCGACCTCCTCGGAGGACTGCGCCCGCCCGGCGAGCGAAGCGGCCAGCTTCTGCAGATCGCTCACGCCTCGGTGCCTCCCACCGTGACCTTGCCGAGCAACACGGTGGGCATGCCGTTGGTCACCGGAGCCGCCTGCCCGTCCTTGCCGCAGACGCCCTCCTTGCGGTCGAAATCGGAGCCCACGGCTTCGATGACCTCGAGCACACGCGGCCCGTTGCCGATGAGGTTGGCTCCCTTGATCGGATAGGTGACCTCGCCGTTCTCGATCATGTAGGCCTCGGCCATGCCGAACACGAAGTTGCCGGTGGCGGGGTTCACTTCGCCTCCGGCGAAGGTCGCTGCGTACACGCCCCTCTCCACCGAGGAGAAGATCCCCTCGGGCGCGTCGGGGCCGGGAAGAAGATAGGTGTTGGTCATGCGCACGATCGGGAGGTGGGCATAGGACTGCCGGCGTCCGTTGCCTGTAGGAGGGTGCCCGATCTTGGCCGCCGACAGCAGGTCCGACATGTGCCCGACCAGCACCCCCTTGTCGAACAGCACCGTTCGCTGGGCGGGGATGCCCTCGTCGTCGACCCCGAAGGAGCCCCACGCGCCCTGATCGGAGCCGTCGTCGACGATCGTCACGCTCTCGGAGCCGAAGCGTTCGCCGTTCCTGTTCGCATAGACGCTGGCGTCCTTGACCAGCGTGTCGGCTTCAAGGCCGTGGCCGCAGGCCTCGTGAATGAGCACTCCGCCCGAGCCGGGCGCCAGCACGACCGGGAACTCCCCCGCCGGCGAGGGCCTCGCCTCGAGCATGCGCAGAGCCTTGCGGGCGGCCCGCTCGCCGAGATCGGCGGGGTCGTGGACGCTCAACAGTTCGAATCCTCCGGAGTGCCCCGGCGCCTCGAACCCCGTGGCGATCTCCCCGTTCCTGGCCGCAACCACCTGGACCGCAAAACGGACTCGAGTCCTGTCGTCCTCGGCGATGCGTCCGTCCGAGGAGGCGATGAGGATGTGCTGCTGGACGTCGGCGTAGGAAGCCGACACCTGCCGTACCGCGGCCCCCTGGGAGCGGGCCGCCTCATTGGCTCGACTGAGGGCCTCCGCCTTGGCCGCAGCCCCGACTTCCTCGGGCGCATGCTTGACGGGGTGCGTGGGCCCAACGCTGCGCCGGAGATCCGCCGCCACCGTGCCCTCGGCCCCCGAGAGTCCCGCGCGCGCCGCTTGAGCCGCCTCGGAGAGCCCCTGCTCGGTGAGCAGGTTCGTGTAGGCGTAGGAGGCTCTCTCTCCGGAGATCACGCGCACCCCGGCTCCCGCCTCCCTCCCGGAGGCGACGTCCTCGACCCGGGAATCGTCGAGCCGCAGGGCCGTCGAGCTGCGCCGCTCCACGAACAGCTCGGCGAGATCGCCTCCGCGCGCGAGGGCCTCGGTGAGCGTGCGCCGGATGAGGGTCTCGTCGAGCATGGCGACTGAGGATAGTGGATCGAGGCGGCAAGGTGGGGGCCGGACCCGCGGGCCACGATCGTGGTGGCAAACGCGGACCGAGGACATCTACCGACGAAAAACCGTGGGCAGCAGCGGACTGTGGACATTTGCCACCCCCAGCCGAGCCACCCGGCCCCGATCAGCCCGAAGCTCGACCCAACACCACCCTCACCCCTAGTGAATTTGTGCGCGAGGACCAAAAGGATGTACCCTTGTTGGCGGCTAACCCTCTCTGAAACGGCACATTCACGACAAAAGGAGCCCCCTCTGTCGCACGCGCACGCTGAAGAAAGTTATTACAGCCCTGAGCAGAGAGACCGTCTTCGCCTTATACATTCCCGCATCATCGAAGCCCGCAGGGAGCTCGATGCCCTGATCGGCGACGCCTACCTCCGGCCGCGTGCTTCGATCGTGCCGGTGCACTTCCTGGACCTGGCCTCCGCCGTCGAGAAGCTGCGCTGGGCCGAGAAGGAGTGGCGCGAGCTCGAGCGCGAGCAGCGCATGGTGGAGGTCCACTCTCTGGCTTTCGACCAGCCCGTCGAAAGCAGCGCCCGCTAAACCATTTCTGCAGACAGAAACCCGTTCTGAGCGGGACCGGCCCGCACGAACGCTAGCGGGGAGCCATCCTCAGCGCGCCGTCGAGGCGAATCGTGGCCCCATTGATCATCTGGTTCTCGACGATGTGGCGGACCAGAGCGGCGTACTCGCCCGGACGGCCGAGCCTGGTCGGGTGCGGCACCGCCAGCGCCAGAGAATCCCTCGCCTTCTGAGGAAGCCCTGCGAGCATCGGCGTGTCGAACGTGCCGGGAGCGATGGCGACACAGCGAATGAGTTTCTCGGCCAGATCGCGCGCCACCGGCAGCGTCAGTGATCTAACGCCCCCCTTGGAGGCTGCATAGGCGACCTGCCCGATCTGGCCCTCGAAGGCGGCGACGCTGGCGGTGTTGATGATCACCCCGCGCTCATCATCGACCGGCTCCTGGTGAATCATGCGGGCCGCCGCCAGGCGGATGACGTTGAACGTACCTATGAGGTTGATGCGGATGACGGTCTCGAAGCGGCCCAAGTCGTGGGGATCGCCGTCGCGGTTGAGCACCCTGCCGGGCCAACCCACTCCCGCGCAGTTGACCACGATATGTAGCCCGCCGAGCTCGTAGCAGGCATCGATGGCGGCCGCTACCTGATCGGCGTCGGTGACGTCGGTGGGACAGAAGCGAGCCCTGTCTCCCAGCGCCGACGCGGCGTCCTCGCCTACAGAGTCCGGGAGGTCGGCGAGCACCACTGCGGCCCCGGCCCCCGCTAATTCTTCTGCCGTCGCTCGGCCCAGCCCCGATGCTCCCCCGGTGATGAGCGCGACCTTGCCGTCGATATTCAATGGGTTCCCCTTGCTCGGCTAGTTGCCTGCGACCACCCCGCTTCAGGAGCGACCGCGGCTGCGACGGACCTTTAGGAGGCCTCGGCCACAACCTCTCCGCTTGACAGGACGAGGCCATCTTCGCATCTGCTCTCCACACGGCCGTCCGAGAACTGCTCGTGATAAAGGGACGCGTAGGCGCCGTCGCGCCGGAGCAACTCAGTGTGAGTACCGCGCTCGACGATGCGGCCGCCATCCATGTACACGATGGTGTCGGCTGCCAGGATCGTCGACAGCCTGTGGGCGATGGCGACTGTGGTGCGCCCCTTCGTGAGGGGCGCGAGCGCCTGCTGCACGAGACGCTCGGAGTGAGTGTCGAGGGCGCTGGTGGCCTCGTCGAGGATCAGTATGCGGGGGTCCTTGAGGATGACGCGAGCGATGGCAAGACGCTGCTTCTCGCCTCCGGAAAGCTTGTAACCGCGCTCGCCGACCACCGTGTCGAGGCCCTCGGGCATCTCGTCGAGGCGCTCCCAGATGTGAGCGGCCCGCGCCGCCTCTTCGATCTCTTCGTCGGAGGCTTCGGGGTTGCCGTAGCGCAGGTTGTCTCTCACCGAAGAGTTGAACAGATAGGTCTCCTGAGTGACCACTCCGACGGCGTCGCCGAGCGAGGCCAGTTGAATGTCGCGCACGTCGATCCCGTCGATGGTCACGCTGCCCCGATTGACGTCGTAGAGCCGCGGCAGAAGGTAAGTCAGCGTGGTCTTGCCCGCCCCCGAGGGACCGACGAGGGCGACCAGCTCCCCGGGCCGCGCCACCAGATCGATGTTTTGTATCGTCCACACGCGGTCATCCGGACGTTCCAAGGTGCCGGCGCGGTCGTAGTGAAACCAGACGTCGTTGAAACGAACCTCGCCCGTCACCTCACCCGCGGACAGCTCGATGGCGCCGTCGCGATCGGTTATCTCGCGTTCGAGGTCCAAGTACTCGAAGATGCGGTCGAACAGCGCCAGCGACGACTGGATCTCGACCCCGACGTTCAAGAGCTGACCTGCGGGGAAGAACAACCGGCTCTGCAGGGTCGTGAACGCAACCAGGGTGCCCGGAGTGAGGGCTTGGGCGCCGGGATTACGGATCTCGAAGTATCCGGCAGCGAGATAGACGAACGCAGGAGTGATCGAGAAGAAAATTCCCACCAACGAGAAGAAGCCGCGGCCCACCATCGTGCGGCGGACCTCGAGATCCGACAGACGCTGATTCTCCTTGCGGAAGCGCTCGATCTCGTACGACTGGCGCCCGAAAGACTTGGACAGCAGGATGCCGGACACCGATAGCGTCTCTTGCATGTGGGCGGTGAGGTCTGCAAGCGATTCCTGCGTCAGGCCCGAGACTTCTCGTCGGATGCGTCCTACCCGGCGGCTTATCACCAGGAACACCGGAAGGATCCCCAACGAGAGCAGGGTCAGACGCCAGTTCAAATAAGCCATTGCCACCACCGTCGAGAGCACGATTGCGATGTTCGACAGGATGCTCGAGGCGGTATCGGTGAGCACCGCCTGCACGCCACCGACATCGTTCGAAAGGCGGGACTGGATCTCCCCGGTCCGGGTCGACGTGAAAAACCGCAGCGGCATGTGCTGAAGGTGCGCGTAGAGAGAGTTACGCAAGTCGCGCATCACGTTCTGGCCCACGACGTTGTTGATGAAGGTCTGCCACAGGCCGAGCCCTCCGCTGAGGATCGGCATCAGGATCATCAGCCCTGCGACGATAAGCAGCAGACGCATACGTTCGTCGTCCGGTAGCCCGTCGACGTTGGCGAAGACCTGATCGAACACGACCTTGATCAGCAGTGGGTTGACGAGCCCGATCGCGGAGATGACCAGGATCAACAACGCCACCACCGAAACGCGCGCCTTGTAGGGGGCGAAGGTGTGGACGATGCGCCGGAAGGTTCCGGGCCGCGCCGGAGTCTCGGGTTGCTCGGGCGGTATTATGCGGTGTGGTCTAGCGATAGCTTCCTCCTACCTACGTCTAACGTGGCCGCGGCCGCTTGCATTCCTTGCCGACCACCGAGGGGCTGACGTGAGACGGTCACACACCGGCCACCATTTTCGGTAGTTCACGTGCGACAGTCGCACTTCAACCACCGTGACCGCAGCAGAAGCTCAGCTCAGGAGACGCGCAGGGCCACAACTACGCCGTCGCGCGTGGGCACGATCGTGCTCCTATAGTCGGGATCGGAGGCGATCAGCCCGTTCAGCTCCTGAATCGCCTCCGTCCAGGCGTCCCCCTCGGCCGCCTTGGCAACACGCCCCGACCACAGCACGTTGTCGCAGATGAAGAACCCGCCCACGCGCACTCGTGAACGCGCCCGTTTCCACGCTTCCGGATATCCGCCCTTGTCGATGTCGCAGTAGACGATGTCGAACTCTCCTTCGACTTCGTCGAAGACATCGAAGGCGGGGGCGACGTGATAGCGGATGGGCCCGTCGAGTTCCGCTCTGCCCAAAAAATCGAGCGCCTTGGTTTCGTTGCCGGCATCGGTGTCGGTCAAGTGGATCTCACCGTCGGCTCCGGTGGCACGAGCGAACCAGTAGGCCGAATAGCCGAAGCCCGAGCCCATCTCGAAGATACGCCGGGCGGCGATGGCGCGGGCGAGCACCTCGAGAGTCCTCCCGCACAGCCGGCCGATAATGGGGAACTCTTCGCGTTCGGCGAGCGCCTCCATCTCGAGCAGCACCGGCTCATCGTCGCCCGAGGCCAGGGTGGCCATGTAGCGCTCGACCTCGGGGGCGACAATATCCATGGGCTACAAACTATCCCCGAGCACGAGAGCCCGCAGCACGTCGTGCAGGCCCTGATTAGCCGCCACCACACCCCGGCCATCCCCCAGCGGGGGGAGCAGCGGCGTGATCACGCCACCGGCCTCCGCAATCAACAGCTCTCCGGCCGCCCGGTCCCACACGTTCATGTCCGCCTCGAAGAAGGCGTCGACCCTCCCGCAAGCGCACCAGGCGAGGTCGAGGGCGGCGGACCCTGCCCGCCTTATGTCGCGGACCTCGGGGAGCAGGCGGAGCACGACCTCGGCCTGGGCCCGGCGGATGCGGGAGTCGTAGGAGAAGCCGGTGGCGACGAGAGCCTGGGACAGGTCTTGCTGCGGGGACACGGTAATGGGCTCACCGTTGCGGCGCGCCCCCTTGCCCCGGATCGCCGTGTACAGCTCGGTGCGCGGCGGGTCGAAGATGACTCCGGCGAGCCAGCCGCCCTCGTCCGCCACCGCGACGCTCACGCACCACTGCGGGATTCCATAGAGGAAGTCCACGGTGCCATCCAGGGGATCGATGACCCAGGTCAGCCCGGTCTCCGAATCGCCCGCGGCCCCCTCCTCTGAGATGAGCCCGTCCCCCGGCCTCTCTCGACGAAGGAGGCCGACGATGAGCTCCTGCGAGTCGCGGTCCGCGTCACTCACAACATCGGTAGGGGTCGACTTTGTCGAAACCCCCTGCGCGGGGCCCCCGAAGCGCTCGAGGAGGAGCCCACCGGCGCCGGTCGCCGCCCGGGAGGCGATCTCTAGCAACTCGGAAGCGGCGGGAGTGGTGGCTGTCATCGGGGGAAGATAGCGCCATGGTGCGACGCTCCGGTGCCGCGGCCCGGCGCTGGGCCCGCCTCCTCCTGGGACTGTGGCTGTTCGCCGCGGGCACATTCATGACTCTTCAATCGAGGCTCGGTCTGTCTCCCTGGGACGTGCTCAACGACGGCCTGAGACGCAGGACTCCCCTTTCCTTTGGCGCCGCGGTGATTCTCGTAGGCGTCGCGCTGGTCGTTGCGGCAAGGGTGGCGGGCGTGAGACCGGGGCCCGGCACGATCACCAACATGCTCCTGATCGGAGTCTTCGTCGACCTCCTTCTGGCCCTGGGCATCACCACCGGCGCCTCAACCTGGCCCTACTGGGCCCGGATCGTCCTGACCGTCGCAGGGATCGTTCTGGTCGGGCTCGGTACGGCCCTCTATATCGGGGCGGAGCTGGGAGCTGGGCCGCGCGACGGGCTCATGGTTCTCATAGCGACGCGCGCTCGCGTGCGGGTCGGAGTGGCGCGGGCATTGGTCGAGGGCGCGGCGCTCCTGGCCGGTGCGTTGCTGGGCGGAAAATTGGGCGTGGGGACGATCCTGTTCGCGCTCGGTATCGGGCCCGCGGTCGACATCTGGTTCCGAGTCTTCGGCATGGACGCCTCCGGGCGCCCGACCGAGGCGACGCGGTGATTCTCAGGGTTTCTTGGCGCTCTGTTCGACCAGCTGCCACGCCTTGCGGGCCGCGATCAAGACCGGGTCCCACACCGGCGAGAACGGAGGCGCGTAAGAGAGGTCGATGTTCAAGAGCTCGGCGACCGACATCTCGTTCCAGATGGCCGTGGCCAGCACGTCGATGCGCTTGGCCGCACCCTCCTTGCCCACGATCTGGGCGCCGAGAAGCCGCCCGGAGCCGCGCTCGGCGAGGAGCTTGGTCTTGATTGGTTGTGTTTCCGGGTAGTAGCCGGCGCGGGTGGTCGAATCCACGGTGGCGGTGATGAAGGTGAACCCCGCGCCCCCCGCTTCGTCTTCGTTGAGGCCGGTGCGCCCCACCTCGGTGTCGCAGAGCTTGGACACCGCCGTCCCGATCACTCCGGGGAAGGTCGCGTAGCCGCCTCCGAGGTTGATCCCCGCCACTCTCCCCTCCTTGTTGGCGTGTGTTCCGAGAGCCATCGAAACGGAGCGGCGGGACACACGGTGGAACTTCTCGGAGCAGTCACCCGCGGCCCACACTGCTTCTACACCGGTCTGCATGCGCCGGTCGACGGAGATCGCTCCCGAGGGGCCTATCGGGATGCCGGCGGCCTCGGCGAGCTCGACGTTGGGAGCCACGCCGAGACCCAGCACCACGATGTCCGCGGGAATAGTCCGTTTGCTCGTGACCACGGCCGAAACCCAGCCGTCCTTGGCTTCGAACGCCTCGACCCGCTCCGAGCTATGGAAGGCGATGCCCATGCTTTCCATGGCATCAGCGATCAGCGCAGCGATATCGTCGTCGAGGCTCGGCATCGGATGAGAGGACGCCTCCACGACCGCCACGTCGAGGCCCCGCATCTTGAACGCCTCGGCCATCTCGAGCCCGATGTAGCCGCCGCCGACGACTGCGGCCCTCTGAGGCCGGCGCTCGCGCATCGCCTCGAAGATGGCCCTGCCGTCGTCAAGGATCTGCACTCCGAAGATGCCGTCGGCGTCCGCGTGAGGAAGCGACGGGCGCCTGGGCGTGGCGCCGGTGGCGACGAGGAGCTTATCGAAGCCCTCCCACGCCTCGGCGCCGTCGTCTGAGCTCGTGACCTTCACGGCTCCCTTGTCGAGGTCGATCTCGGTGACCTCGTGGCGGATGCGGGCGTCGATGTCCTGCTTGGAGGCGAACTCCTCGGGCGTGCGCACGATGAGCTTGTCGATTTCCTGTACGGCTCCGCCGACGAAGTAGGGGATCCCGCAAGCAGAGTAGGAGAGGTAGTTGCCCCGATCGAAGGCGACAATCGAGAGCTCCTGGGGGCCGCGCAGGCGGCGTGCCTGGGACGCCGCGCTCATACCGGCCGCATCGCCGCCTATAACCACGAGCCGCTCGGTCATTTGGAGGATCGTATGGCCCTCGGGCGGCCACTCGGGTTCAGATGTCCGGGCCGGGCGGCTCAGGTAGCCAATCGCGCTCCGCGCGCCTGCGAGTACCAAATCGGTATTGAGCGCGTTACGCGCGTTCGAGTAGCGCCGCCGCGCCGCCGCGCCGCCGCGCCGCTCTTATCCTGATAGGGATGAATCAGGATGGGGGTCAGCTTCGATTCGGCGAGTACATGCTCGGGCTTGAGGGTCTCGCTCTGCTCCGGATGGGAGCCTCCGGCGACGTAAGCGCGGTGCCGGCCCGGGTCGAAGAGATGATCGACTTCGCGGGCCGCCTCGACGAACCGGCGCTGGCGGCTTCCCGCCATCTGCCCGCCTCCCACGTCCAGCCCGGCTACGACGTGTGGGCCAACACCTACGACGACCGCGACAACCCCTTGATCCGCACCGAGGAGCCGGCGCTCAAACAGGTCTTCGAAGACCTCCCCGAGGGTCCGGTCCTGGATGCGGCTTGCGGCACTGGACGTCTGGCCTCCCTGCTCATTTCGCGCCACCGTGTGATCGGAGTCGACAGCTCTCCCAAGATGCTGAACCGAGCCCGAGAAAAGGTTCCCAACGCAGAGTTCCTGGACGGAGATCTCGGCGCGCTGCCCGTAGAAACCGCCTCTGTCGCTTCGGCCGTGTGCGCGCTCGCGCTCTCGCACTTGCCCACGCTGGGCCCGGCGGTCAAGGAACTGGCGCGTGTTGTCGCATCTGGGGGCCGCGTAGTGATCTCCAACGTGCATCCCATCGTGACCGGGATTCTGGGATGGCGGGCGTGGTTCGCTCATCCCGACGGATCACGATCCTTCATTCCAGAGTACGTCCACTCCCATGCCGACTACATCGAGGCGTTCACCACAGCCGAGCTAGAGGTCATAAGCTGTCTGGAGCCGCCTATCCCCCCGGACCTGGCGCGCGCCATGGGCGGGGGCATAGCCGACGATTGTGCAGAGATAGCGGTAACGGGGCTGTCCGGGGCGCTGATCTGGGTGCTGGGCCGGCCCTGATGATCCGGTCTCCGGGGGCCGGGCCGTTCGGGGCAGTCAAGTCCGCCACCGGCTTGACTTACTCACTTCTGCCGCCATACAGTACGCTAGCGACCGGCAAGACAGGTCGGTCTAGAGGGGGAGTTGCTGCAATTTGAAGACTTTTCCGTTTACCTCGGAGTCTGTAACCGAGGGGCATCCCGACAAAGTCGCCGACCAAATCTCCGATGTTGTTCTCGATGCGGTCCTTGCCGAAGACATACTCGGCCGGGTGGCCTGTGAGACGCTCGTCACCACCGGTCTGGTCGTAGTCGCCGGGGAGATCACCACCACGGCATCGGTGGACATACCGAAGCTGGTCCGAAACAAAATTCGTGACATCGGTTATGACCGCGCCGAGTACGGATTCGACGCCGATACTTGCGGCGTAATCGTCGCCGTGGACAAGCAGTCTGAGGACATCGCGCAGGGCGTCGACTCGTCCTACGAGTCTCAGCACAACGGTGCGAACACCGACCTCTTCGATCACGTCGGAGCCGGCGACCAGGGCATGATGTTCGGCTACGCATGTCGCGAGAACGAAGAGCTCATGCCACTTCCAATCATGCTTGCGCACAAGATCACCAAACGACTCGCGCAGGTTCGCAAGGACGGTGTGCTGCCCTACTTGCGCCCGGACGGAAAGGCTCAGGTCACGGTTCGCTACGAGTACGACTCTGAGGGTCACGAGCGACCCGTCGAGGTCGTTCGAGTACTGGTTTCCACTCAGCACGCCGAGGGACTCGATGCTCAGACGCGCATCAAACCCGACGTCATCGAGCACGTGCTCCTGCCGATTCTCCCGAGCGAGCTCTACGACGAGCGCCGCTTTGGAGAGCGCGATTTCGTGCTGGTCAATCCCACCGGAAAATTCGTCACCGGCGGGCCCATGGGAGATACGGGCCTGACGGGTCGCAAGATTGTGGTCGACACCTATGGGGGTGCAGCAAGACACGGCGGAGGAGCGTTCTCTGGAAAAGACCCCACCAAAGTAGACCGTTCCGCGGCTTACGCAGCCCGCTACGTCGCCAAGAACGTCGTCGCCGCCGACCTTGCCGAGCGCTGCGAGCTTCAAGTCGCATACGCCATCGGAGTGGCTCGGCCCATCTCGATCAAGGTCGACTGCTTCGGAACCGAGCACATCCCACTGGAACGGATCGAAGAGCTCGTCCTTGAACACTTCGACCTGCGCCCCGCAGCAATCCTGGAAGACTTGCGGCTGCGCCGCCCCATCTATGCGAAGACCGCCGCCTACGGCCACTTTGGACGGACAGACGGTGACTTCACCTGGGAGAGCATCGACAAGGCCGAGCTTCTGCGCGCTGCCGCCGGTCTAATTGCTCTCCAAGCAGAGCCTGTCTAGGCTGGGAAGGTAGCGATGTCCGTCACCGTGGTTGGCTCCGTTGCGTTCGACGCGCTCGAAACGCCATTCGGGAAGCGCGACCGGATTCTCGGAGGCGCGGCTACCCATTTCTCGCTTGCGGCCAGTTTCTTCACTCAAGCTCACGTGGTCGGGATCGTGGGGGAAGACTTCGGTGAGGACGAATTTAGTGTCTTCAGCGCGCGGGGGATCAACACCACCGACATCAAGCGCGTGCCCGGCGGCAGCTCGTTCTTCTGGGCCGGCCGCTACGACGAGGACATGTCGGTAGCACAAACGCTCGACACTCAGCTCAACGTGTTCGCCGACTTCGACCCGGAGCTCTCCACCGAAGCGCGCGACTGCTCGATCCTCTTCCTCGCCAACATCCAACCCGAACTCCAGCGGCGTGTTCGCGCCCAGTGCCCCGACGCGCGCTTCGTGGGCCTGGATTCGATGAACTACTGGATCAAGTCGGCGAGAGACTCTCTGGTTAAAGCCATGCGCTCGGTCGACGCAATCATCTTCAACGACGTAGAGGTGCGGATGCTCACCGGCGAGCCCAACCTGTCGGTGGCGGCCCATCGCATCAGGGAATTGGGGCCGCGGGTGCTGTTCGTCAAGCAGGGTTCCTACGGGGCCTGCATGTACTCGGAAGTCGGCTTCTTCTCCATTCCCGCCTATCCGCTCGAGACCGTGGTCGATCCCACCGGTGCCGGAGACTCTTTTGCCGGAGGCCTATGTGGCTATCTCGATTCGCTCGGGGGCGGCCGCCCAACAGAGAACCAGCTGCGCTGCGCTGCCGTGTATGGCTCGGTGCTGGCATCGTTCACTGTGGAAGACTTCGGAACGGAACGATTGCAACGGCTAACGGATCAAGAGATCGCCGACAGGTTCCAAGAGTTCAAGCAAATGACGGTGTTCGAGGCCCCGCAGGTTCTCGCAACACTCAAGCGATGAGGAAGGACAGTAAATGAGCCCAACCACACAACATGACGTCAAAGATCTAGCCCTCGCCCCCTCCGGAAAACGACGAATCGCCTGGGCCGACCGGCAGATGCCGGTGCTGTCTGCGATTCGAAGCCGCTTCGAGAAGGAGCGGCCACTTGATGGGATACGCGTCTCCGCCTGCCTGCATGTCACCTCGGAAACCGCGAATTTAGCCATCACTCTCAAGGCCGGAGGCGCGGACGTGGTGCTGTGTGCCTCGAACCCGCTGTCGACTCAGGATGACGTCGCAGCATCTCTGTGCGAGGACTACGGGATTCCCGTTTTCGCCATCAAGGGCGAGGACACAGAAACCTTTTACAGGCACATCCAGGCGGCTTGCGATCACCATCCCCAGCTGACGATGGACGATGGGGCAGACGTCATCTCGGTACTTCACACATCTCGGAAGGACCAGCTCTCAGAGGTCATTGCAGGTACCGAGGAGACGACCACCGGTGTGATCCGATTGCATGCACTCGAGGCACAGGGCGACCTCGGCTTTCCCGTGATCGCGGTCAACGAGGCTCTGACGAAGCATCTCTTCGACAACCGCTACGGCACCGGCCAGTCGGCCATAGACGGCGTCATCAGGGCGACGAACATACTCTTCGCAGGGCTGAAGGTTGTGGTGTCCGGCTACGGATGGTGCGGGCGCGGCGTGGCGATGCGAGCCAAGGGTCAAGGAGCGCACGTGATCGTGACCGAAGTGGACCCACTTCGGGCCCTCGAGGCCGTGATGGACGGTTTCGAGCTGCTGCCCATGGACGAGGCTGCGCCGCTAGGCAACATCTTCATTACCGCTACCGGCGACAAGCACGTCTTGCGCAGGGAGCACTTCGAGCGCATGAAGGACGGAGCGGTTCTCGCAAACGCCGGGCATTTCAATGTCGAGATCGATATTCCCGCCCTGGAATCTCTCGCCGTCTCCCACACCGAAGCGCGTCCCTTTGTCGAAGGCTACGAGTTACCGGACGGGCGCATCATCTACCTGCTCGCCGACGGCCGGCTTATAAACCTTTCCGCAGCGGAGGGTCATCCTGCGTCGGTCATGGACATGAGCTTCGCCAACCAGGCACTTTCGGCCGAGCACGCAGTCGCTAACGCAGACAAGCTCGAGAAGCGGGTATACACGGTGCCCGAGGCGATCGACAAGGAGATCGCTCGCCTCAAGCTCGAGGCGCTCGGACATCGAATCGACACCCTGTCGGACGAGCAGACTCATTACCTGGCTTCTTGGGACGAAGGCACCTAGGAAACCATGGCCCCCACCGGGCTCCGCTCCTCAGCCTATGCTCTGATCGAGGAAGCATTTTCTCAAGAGCGCGCCGTCATTCTCGACGGTGGTGTCGCGACCGAACTTGAAAGCCTGCGTCCGGCCGCCGACGATAAGGGACCGAACCCGGAGCTTTGGGGCACTTGGGCGCTGTATCGAGCACCGCAATCGGTACTCGACGTGCATCGCCGTTACGTAGACATCGGCTGCGACGTCGTGTCCACGGACACCTGGTCGATCCTGGCCGCGCCGGAAGCGGAACTGAAGGCGGGACCTGGTCGCAGCGAGCGCTCGCACTGGATGGATGCAGGAAGGCTCGGGATAAGGCTCGCCCGTCGCGCCGTCAACGATGCGGGCAGAGAGGGTAAGTGCGCGGTGGCGTTCGCGCTGTCGGGCGAGGCACTCTCGGCTCGGCACAGCGAAACGATGACCTTGCTCGCACGCGTGTTCGACGAAGAGCCTCCCGATTTGATCTTGCTCGAAACTCTGTCTCTCATTCGAGAAGACGTTTACTCCTCCGTCGAACTTCTCTTGAAAACCGGGCTCCCTCTGTGGGTCAGCTTTCGCCGCTGCCGCCACGGCGTTTGCGGGGTGTACGGACAGCACTGGGGGCCGCCCGAAGGCGACCTCTTCGGCCGGGCCGCTCACCGTCTCGAGGAGATGGGTGTCGGAGCCCTGCTGATCAACTGCCTGCCGGTCTCGCACGTGCCGGGCATCCTGCCCTGGCTGCGCGATTTCACCGATCTGCCGCTGGGTGTCTATCCCAACCTCGGCTACCTGGCCGGCAGCAAGTGGCGCTTCGACGACGACATCGGACCAGAACGTTATGCCGAGCTTGTGCTCGAGTGGAGGGAGGAAGGCGCCCAGATCATCGGGGGTTGCTGCGGCACCACTCCGGACCATATCGCTGCCGCAGCCGCAGCGTTGGAGGGAACACGGCCCGGACGAGCACGCCCCGAACACCCCCGCGATTACGAGCGAGACTCGGAGGTGCTGAAGACACCGCACTTCGAACCGTGGCTCGACGAACACGGCCGAATGCTGTTTCCGCTTCCCTTCCCCGAGCTAACGGTCGACCCCGGAGTCTTCGTCCCAACGCAAGGAAGCTATCTCTGCTGGAAGCACCTGTTCACCAACAAGATCGGCGAAGGTATGAGGTGTCTCGACGTCGGATGCGGCTGCGGCATCCTCTCTGTGCAACTCGCCGTCAACGGTGCAACATCCGTTCATGCAATAGACATCGACCGCGACGCGATTGCGAACACGCTCGGCAATGCTTTTCGCAACGGAGCTGCAGAACAGATCAAGGCCGAGGCAGTAGACCTGTTTCAGTGGGACCCGACCGAGTCTTACGACGTGGTCGTTGCCAGCTTGCATCAAATGCCCGTCGATCCGTTCGAGGAGCCCTCCGGGCACCGGCCACTCGACTACTGGGGGCGGAGCCTCCTAGATCACTTCTTGGGGATGCTGGCGCAGGTTCTGGCTCCTGAGGGGCGCGCCTACGTCATGCAGCTGTCCATCATCGGCCAGGGCAGGACCGCAGAGATCCTCACAACCAATGGGCTTCGTGTAGAGGTCGTTGACTTCAGCTTTTTTCCCTTTACCGACCTGTTCAAGAGTAACTACGAGCAGATAGGGAGGGTCGAGGAACGATCTGATGCCTATCATCTGCGCTTCAAGGAAGATGATGTGATGGTCGCCTATCTTCTGGAGGTCTCCAGGGACGAACTCTCCGCGCAGGGAGCGAACGGGGAAGATGGACGCTGATTGCCCGTAACCGGGCGGCTGCCCGATGTCGCTATCGCGCGACGGCTTGCCGGGACGCCTTGCTCACGTGCTCGGAATGATCGACGGTGATGTCCTCGGCGGCAAGCAGCAGGCGGCCCACGTCCTGGGCGGCCCGAGCGGCTCCTCGATCTCCCTCGCCCGCTGCGACGATTGAGCCTTTCATGAGGATGTGCCAGCGGCGAGAGAAGCCGTCGGGGTCTCTCACCCCGGCTTCCTCCGCCAGATGCTTGAGGAAGGCGCGAATGTTGAAGAGGTGCCTCACCGCCGCTTGATGCACCGGGTGCTGGCGATCATCGATCTCGAGTAGAACGTTGATGAAGGAGCAGCCTTCGAAATCATCTCGCTGAAACCACTCGTCAAAGAGATCGAAGATGGCCAGCAGGCGTCCCTCAGGAGACGCAGCACGGTGTGAGGCTCCCGCCTGCACCCACCCCTTTGTCCATCTCTGCTCTCGCCGCTCCATGAACGCCAGTACAAGCTCGTCCTTGGAAGCGAAGTAGCGGTAGAGAGTCATCTTGGCGACGCCGGCGTGAGCGACGATGGCATCAACTCCTACCGCGCGGACCCCATGCTGCGAGAAAAGCTCGTAGGAACTATCGAGAATCCGCTCCAGTGGGTTGCGTGTGGGGGTCGGAGATTCGCACATAGCTGCGCAACTCTACCCTTCGAAGTCATCCTTGTGTGCACTCTCCGTCGACTGCGCCGCATGTCCGGGGTGTTCACGAACTCGCTGCTGACGTTCCACCCTCTAGGGCGTAACGTGGCGAAGGGGCACTAGACCGGTCTGTATAAGCCCATCGGCTCAGAGTGCAGCTGTCGTGCGCGGCGCATTACGGAAACGTCGCGGGTTTTTGTAGATCGACAGCCTGAGGAAAGGACACAGAATTGGCATACGACCCAAGAACCGCCACGGGGATACCCACCGAACCAGTTGGCTCCCTGCCGCGCCCGGCAAAATTACAGGCCGCCTATGCGGACTATGACGCGGGCAACATCAAGTTTGGCGACCTGGAAGCAGTGCAGGAAGAGGCGGTAAAGGATTCGATCGAAAGGTTCGAGGCGACCGGCTCGCCGATCATCTCCGACGGCGAGCAGAGGATCTCGAGCTTCGCCACCTATCCCCTCGCCGAAACTCTGGCGGGTACTGGTCTCGCCGACAACCTCGGGCCCGGCGGCCAATACTTCGCAATCTTCGCCGACGGCCACGACAGGCAGTTGCCACGCCTCGTCGGAGGTCCTTTCCGCTATCAGACATACGCGGGCGACATTCTGGCGAAATCGATCAAATACGCCACCAAGCCCATGAAGCAAGCGGTAATCGCTCCCTCCATGCTTTGCCTGCTCTACCCCCTGAAAGAGGAGGTTCCGGGTTACTCCCGAGAAGATTTCGAGTCAGACCTCGTCGACGGATGCGAGAAGGACATTCGGAGCGCCTTCGCGGCTGGAGCGGTCCGGGTTTCGATCGACTTCACCGAGGGACGGCTCGCAACAAGAGACGATCCGCGCAACCCGTGGACCGGCGCCGGAATGCTCCCGCACTTCATCGAGCTGAACAACCGCGTGCTCGACCGCTTCTCGGCCGAAGAGCGAGTGAACATCGGGGTCCACACCTGCCCCGGTGGGGACCGTGACTCGGTGCACAGCGCGGACGTTCCCTACGCCAACCTGCTCCCAGAGATGTTCAAGCTGAACGCGGGATACTTCCTGATCCAGTTCTCCAGTGAGCGGGACAAAGACCCGGTGATGGAGATGATCGGCAAGGAGAGCCGCGACGACGCCAACGGCGTTCCTCAGATGTGCTACATGGGCGTGATCTCGGGTCAGAGCCCGCGCGCAGAGAGTCCACAGGAAGTCCGCGACTTGCTCGTGAGGGCGGCCAACTTCATTCCCAAGGAGAGGCTCGCCTCGACCGACGATTGTGGTTTCTCGCCCTTCAGCATCGACGAGAAACCCCAACACGGCTCGCCGGACTACGCCCGCGAGGTCGCCTTCCAGAAGATCAAGAACCGCGTGGAGGGGACCCAGGCAGCGGCAGAGAAGCTGGGCATTTCCTGAGGATGTAGTTCTCAGGAAGGCACGGCCGATCCGAAATCGAATAGGGCCGCGTTACCAGCAGCGGCCTCGTTCACGTCCGTCACGCGTAGAACATGAACCGTACGGGGCATCCTGAAAGGAATCTCCATGAAGGTCTTGGTCTTGGGCGGGACGAGTTTCGTGGGCCGTCACCTGGTGGACGCGGCACTAGAACGCGGCCACGAGGTCACCGTGTTCAATCGCGGCCGCACGAATCCCGGCCTTTGGCGCGAGGTCCGGGAGCTTCGCGGCGATCGCGATGGAGACCTCAGCGCGCTTGCAGGGCAACGTTGGGACACGGTCGTCGACACCTCCGGCTACGTTCCTCGCGTCGTGCGTGCTTCGGCAGAACTGCTTCGTGACGCTGTGCACCACTACACGTTCATCTCATCGGTTTCCGTCTACGCGGATTTCCGTCGCGGCCCGGACGAAACCGGAGCCGTGGAGCAACGCCCCGATCCCGGCAGCGAGGATGTGGAGCAGCACTACGGCGCACTGAAGGCGGAATGCGAACTCGTAGTTCAAGAGGTCTTTCACGATGCCGCTTTGATTATCCGGCCCGGGCTGATCGTGGGGCCGTGGGACCCGGCCGGCCGCTTCACCTACTGGCCTGCGCGCATTGCTCTCGGCGGCGATGTGCTTGTCCCCGAACCGCGCAACCTACGCCTGCAGTTCATCGACGCGCGCGACCTCGCCGCCTGGGTTGTTCGTATGGCAGAGGAACGAGCAACCGGGACCTATAACGCCACGGGCCCCGTCCCTCGTCCAACTCTCGAGGAGCTGCTCGAGACTTGTCGCCGCGTGGCTAACTCTGAGGCGCGCCTCCAATGGGTGGCCGCCGAGTTCTTGGTCGAGCGAGGCGTCGACCAGTTCCAGGAACTACCTCTATGGATTGCCGGCCCCGAATACGGCGGGTTCATGGACATAGATGTTTCGAATGCCGTGAAGGCACAACTCACTTTTCGACCGATGGAAGAGACGGTGAGCGATACGCTCGTCTGGAACCAGGCGCATCCCGAGTGGGCGGCCCCTGGAAAGCAAGACGTCGAACGTCCGGCCGCAGGGCTGTCCCCCGAGCGGGAGGCGCAGCTGCTGACAGAATGGAATCTTAGCCGGCAGGTTTGATCTCCCGCATCACTCGGGCGAAACCCCCCTCACCGCCGCTCGCAGGGCACGCTTTCTTAGTCGTCGAGCACGCTAACGGGCCGCGGATCGAACCGGATACTGGGTAATATCTCGTTGGTCACCAGACTGGGATTGACCCCCGGCTCAGGTTCGGCGACGTTATCTATTCGGTCTCCTCGCAGGCAGCGTAGGACTCACCGGCGACACAGCTATCTTGGCCGGAGCCACCCCAGAGATGGTCCTTTCCTCGGCCCCCGTCCAAGTGGTCGTCGTTGGAATCGCCGTTCAACACATCATCGCCGGCTTGTCCGAAGATGCGATCGTTGTGGCCGATTCCGTCGAGGTGGTCCCCTCCCGGCCCCCCACGAATGATGTCTCTCCCAGGGCCCCCGTCGAGCCCCAAGCTGTGGGGATCATCCGCGGGCCCTCTGTCTCCTGCTTTGCCCCCCGACAACACATCGGAGCCTCTCGCCCCGGAGAGATAGTCGTTTGCGGGACCACCGGAAAGCCGGTCTGCTCCGGTGGCGCCCTTCAGATGATCCCGACCGGATCCCCCGCAAACTCGGTCATCGCCCGACAGAGCGAGCACCGAGTCGTTACCACCCTTCGCTGCAATCACGTCGCCTTGGGATGTGCCCGCGAGTCGGTCGTCTCCGGCCGTTCCGGTGACTGTGGCCCGTTTGCCGAGACAGATCGGGGTTGCATTGTGCGGCGCCACGCGATGTCCTCCGAGCGGTGGCGATTGCGTAGGAGCACACGATGAAATCGTGATGGCCGCAGCCGACAGCGAGAGCAAGAACGCTCGGACGCAGAGAACCTTGCTGTGGGCATCCGGTACCAGCAGCACTCTCTTCATCTCCAAACCACCTCACTCGTCGCGCGTTGTACCGATCGACTCAGTAAATAGCGGGTACCCAGCCGGTCGCTGGGGCCAAACCCCCTCGAAAGGCTTGGCTTCATTGTCAGAGTCTCATAGTTCAAGGCCCGTAGCCTTCTTGACACGCTCGTCGAGTTGGGCCCGCTCGTAGAAGCCTAGCGCCAGGGAGACGTCGTTGGTCAGCGCGGCGCTTCCGTCCTCGCTGAAGCTGAATCGATAGCCGACGCAGCCCCCATCGAAGACATAATAGCGAGAGCCAGAATAGCGCGCGGAAGCGAGTCGATCTTCTCCAGGGCCGAGACCCTGGTCCGCAAACGCTCCGGTGCCCATGAAGGGATAGGGTGCTTGCAGGATCGGACACTGTAGGTGGGAGTAAGCAACAAGAGCAAAGGGGTACCTGGTGAGTCAGCAGATGGAGAACCGAGAGCATGTAGAGTCGCGCAGGAACGGGGTCGGCGTCGCAGCACTCGTGGTCGGCGTGGTGAGTCTGGTTCTGGCGCTCTTGGTTCTATTTTTTCCCATCGCTGCGCTTCTGGGTCTGATAGCAATAATCCTTGGCTTTGTTGGAATGGGCCGTGCTTCTCGAGGAGAGGCCGACAATCGCGGGCAGGCGATTGCGGGCCTAGTGACAGGTGCGCTCGGTCTCGCCTTGGCCGTGTTCTTCACGATCAGCATCGGGGCCTTCTTTGCTCAGCATCAGAACGACTTCAGGCAATTCGGCAATTGCATGCTCGGATCCGACGATAGACAACAACGGAAGGAGTGCGGCCGCACTCTCACCAACAAGCTGGATCAACCATAGCAAGGCAATACCGGCAAAAGGACGCTTAGCCCATCGCACCGCCCGCATCTGCGAAACTCAGTCCCTTGGGGAATGGCGTGCCATTACTGCAGTCCCGATCGTGAAGCCCAGCGCGCCTCCTCCGACGACGTCGACCGGCATATGTGCTCCGATGTAGACGCGTGCCAGGGCCACCGCTGCAATTAAAGCCACCGTGGGGCACCTTGCGGGGGCCGGCAGATGGTCCCCGGCAACCGTCGCCAACGCCGCGGCCACGGCTGCGTGACCCGAGGGAAACCCGTTGCCGCCCTGCTCGCGCCCGTGAATCAACACCTCGGTCAGCAGCAGCGCAGGGCGCGCTCTCGCAACCATCACCTTCATGGCCTTGGCGGCACCCCAGGAGAGTCCCCCTGCCAAGGCGAGATCAGCCGCCAATGCCGGGCATCGCTTAAGCAGCGCTACTCCCGCGCTGGCCGGCACCGCCGAAAGGGAGCCAAGTTGCATGACAGATGCCAACGCGATCCGAAAGGACCCAGGCAGCTGATTCACAAGTCGGAAGAGTGATAGCTCGAGGCTGCTGATTCCGGGAGTTGCCGCCATCATTGCGGACGCCGCAGTCGAGAACACACCGATCCCGAATCGGGAGCTAAGTGGTCCCCCCGGCATTCCTGCAGTGCCGGACTCCGAGCGCTTCGCCGTGACTTGACCTCCTCCTAACGGCTACCGAACGAATGGCTTTTGGCGTGCGTTTACCCAGGTTGGACCGAGTCTCACCCTGGGCGAGTCAGCCCGCTCTCGTAGGCGAAGATCACGGCCTGAACTCGGTCGCGCAGCTGGAGCTTCATGAGAATGCGCTTGACATGACTCTTGACCGTCGACTCTTCGATCACGAATGCAGCGGCGATCTCGCCGTTCGAGAGGCCGCGGGCGATGAGTTCGAGCACCTCCCGTTCCCGAGGCGTGAGCTCGGCAAGCCGCCCGCCAATCGAACTGTCGGGAAGGACCTGACGCGCCATCCTATCGATCACCCGTCGTGTAACGGACGGTGACAGCAGCGAGTCGCCCGTGGAGATGGAGTGGATTCCGGCGATCAGCTCTTCAGGCCTCGTTCGCTTGAGCAGGAACCCCGAGGCGCCGGCCTGGAGCGCACCGAAGATGTAGTCATCCTGCTCGAAGGTTGTGAGCATCACGACTTTCACTTCGGGAGACGCCGTGAGCAGCTCTCGGGTGGCGGAGATGCCGTCGAGATGCGGCATGCGGACATCCATGAGAACGATGTCCGGTCTCAGCTCCCGCGTGCGAGACACAGCAGTGCGACCGTCCTCGGCTTCGCCCACAACCTCGATGCAGTCGTCGCTGGAAAGTATCGCCCGAAGACCGGCGCGCATGAGATCGTCATCGTCTACGAGGAGTACACGGATCGACTCCCCGTTCACGGCCGCCCCGAGCCGTAAGGGAGTTCCCCTGTGACGCGGAACAGCCCGCCGCCGCCGCCGGCCGTGAGACCGCCTCCGAGCAGAGCGGCCCGCTCCCGCATGCCGACGATTCCGTGTCTCGCAGCGGTAGGTGCCCAATCGGGTCGAGTGGGATTGGTCACCTTGAGCTGTATTGCTCGGGCTTCGAAGGTGACCTCGATCTCTGCGCTGCCTTCTCCGTGCCGGAGGGCGTTCGTAAGAGCTTCTTGAAGAATGCGATAAGCAGCCTGGTCGACGCCGGGAGAAAGCGCACCGTGCTCACCTCGAATGTTGACGGATACATCCAGCCCCGCGGTTCGATTGCGGTCGATGAGCCGGTCGAGCGCAGCGAAGCCCGGTGAAAGCTCGTCCGCGACTCGCTCTTCTCCGGCGAGGCCGTCCTCGCGCAGCGCGCCAACGAGATGATCGATCTCCCCCACCGTCTCACGCGCCACCTCCTCGATCGTCTCGAGCGCTTGACGGGCGCGCTCGGGGTCGCGCTGGGAGAGCAACCGCGCGGCGCCGGCCTGGACGAGGATTACGCTGATCGCGTGTCCGGCCGAATCATGAAGGTCGCGAGCGATGCGAGTGCGTTCTTCCGCCACCGCCAACCGCCGTTCGCGCTCGGCCTCGCGCTCGGCCCGCAGCGCGCGCTCCTCGTACTCGGCGATCCGCTCCCGACGCAGCCGTATCCAGTCACCGAAAACCCATACGCCGACCCAAGCGAGGATTCCGACAAACTCTGGAGTGAAGGAGTTGTTCAGGCGATCGGTGTAGCCAAGGAGGACGAAGGCGCCGGCGACCGCGATCGCCGTGGCCCACCGGTCTCTGCGCGTAGCGGCGGGCATGAGCGCCAGGAAGTAGAGCGAGAAGAACGGGCCAACTCCAAAGGCCATTGGCGCCCCGAGCACGTTCAACGCCGCAGTCGCCGCGGCCGTAACAACGAACGCAACCAGTGGAACCCGCCGTACCGCGATGAGAGGCAGGGAGCCTAAGGCTGCGAGCGTGACGTTCAGTGCATCCAGGCTATCGGTATATGGCCTTCTTCCCGTGTCGAGGAAGCCCGTGGCGGTTCCGAGCGTCAGGCCGAATACGACCAGTGCAAGCACTATGTCGAGCCCGCGCCGGTTCGAGGCTTTACGTGCTCGTTCCTGACTCACGGGGGTGTGCGACGTCACTTCATCGCCGAGGGTAGCGCCGCTTCGGCCCAGACGCCGGACGAATTGGGGTAGGAACCCTTGCAATGTGGATTCGTTGGTCCGAGGTTTTGCCTCTCCCATGATGGTCTCCTTCTCGAGCGAGCGGACCCGGTTCTGGAACGCTCTGGGCCTCGTAACGCCCTTCACGCTAGAGAACCGCCGCCTCGGGCACGACTCCCCCAGGGAGGAATCGCCATCCCCCTCTGGAGGGACTTCTCCCGGCCCTCTGGGGGGAGGAGAAGCAATGGCTCTGGATCGGGGCGTTCTCAAAAAGCCACTGAGGAGGAGGAAGCCACACTGCAACCATAGGGAAAGCCTCCAGGGCGCACCTGTATGGACACTGTTTCGAACCTCCGCATCCCCTTCCCGAGCTCCGAGTTCGATGCGCCTTCGAGCGTGCGGCTCTCAGCAGCTCCTTATCAAGGGCTTCAAGTGAAACAAACCCGAATTAGCTCAGGCCGCGCCCTTACCGGAAATCTCGGGTGATCTGCTCAGGCATCGTCACCCATCTTTACCCGGTCCTTGAGACGGACGGCAACGAGCGCAACCAAAAGGAGCGCAATCCCCGCAACGAATAACGCAAGCGGCGCGCCGAGGCCGTCGGCTAGGTACTCCCCAATGATCTGAACCAAGAAGATGAAGAGACCCGCGGCCCCTAAGCCGAGCAGGACCGTCTCTGCGAACAAAACGCTCAGATAGAGAAGCGCCGCCGTGGAGATCAACCCGAGAGCCAGGCCCCATCCGTTCGGGCTCTCGAAGAACTCGAAAACGACCGCCTCGGACCCGGTCAGTGCGCCGACGGCACCTAGCGCGAAGCCCGTGCGGCTGGGGGCGAGCACGCCAGCGCGCGTCAGCGCGATCCACCCCACCCCGGCGACCCACAGAATCAACCCGAACCAGCTGTCACCTCCGGCGACGTCGGAGAGTCCGCCGCAGAGGAATCCCACACCGCCGGCCACAGCGATCTGCTGCAGCGAGGTCCGGCGGTAGAGGTAGAGAAGGCCGGCGTAGAGAGACAGTGCGAGCCCGATGATTAGCGCGTAGCCGTCCTCCAGATCCCAGAGGTCGGTTGCGGCCACGTCGGCAAGCCAACCCATTCCACCAGCCGAAAGGAACCAAAGGACCGTGACGAGCCGATGCCGGACGGAGTTGCGGCCGCCTCGCATCCACCACCCACCAGCCCACAGAACGCCCGTCGCGAGCGCCAGGAGCCCTAGTTGTTCTCCGACGGCGAGATCCGACCATATTCGGGAGGCGATGAACGCAACGGCACTGAGGGCGAGTATCGCTCCGACGTAGGCGATGACCTCGGCCAAGGCTGGAATCGCTCGGGAGGCGCCTCCGTCTCGCTTCTCGGCGGCCCGGATCGCTTGGGCCTGGTCTGCGGTGATGAGGCCGGCGTCCCTCCACCGCTCGAGCATTCGATCGAGGTCGTTCACGGTTCCTCCATCAAATCGTCGAAGCTGTCCGCCCTTAAGGATTTAAGTCGTTTCTGCAGGTAGAAGGTCGTTTTGTGGAGGTCGTTTGGAGGTCGTTTGTGAAGGTCGTTTTAGGGTGCCCCCGGCAGGATTCGAACGAAAGGGGCGACAAGGCAACGCCGGGTCTGTGGTTCTCTCTGCGAGCTACGAGCTCGGGTTGGCCGAGCGGGGAAGTGCCGTTGGCTCAGCAGTGCGGTTCGTGGGGGGAACTCCTCGAAAACATCGACCGCGTCAGTGATAGTGAACCTGGCGAGGACTCATGGCCGCCAATGCCTATTCACACGGGATGTCTGGGTCATGAAAATGGTGACGGCTGAAGAGGCACAGCCTCAGCTTCGCATCGTGCTGCTACGAAAGAGCGGAAGGTTCGGAGTGAAATGCAGGGGGACCGAGGGTTCGTTTCCCGCAATCTCGTCGTCGGGCCAGGTTGCGCTGGCAACGTACCGCTCACCATCGAGCATGAGCTCTACCTTGTAGGTGAAGGGCTGGTTGCCTAGCTCCGCGGCTGCGAGCCCCTCGCTGTCGGGGCCATCCCAGTAAACGGTGCCTTCGGGGAAACATCGCCCATCCGCCCGCGTTACCTTGAACGAAAGCGCATCCCCGCTGCTGGCCTCAACCGTGACGGTCGCCGATGCACGTCGCGGCGTGCGCGCGAGGTTCGTCACTTCCAGCTCGACGCCATAACTGTCGATGTCGCCGTCAGGGTTGGCGAGCACGGCGAGCCGAGCTTTGGGGTTGGGGAGTGGGCCATCGGTCGGTGTTGTCCACCGGAACGTGGTGCTGAGAGAACCGTTGCCTCTGCCGAAGAGGGTCACGTCGTAGGCACCCGCGTACCCGGCCGGCCGCAGGAGAAATTTCCTGTCGCCTGTGGGCTTGAGAGGCACCTGCTGTATTCGGCCACATTCCTCCCCGGCCGGACTGAATGACGCTGTGAATGACCATTCGGAAAGCGGAAACTCGACGATGACTTCCCCGGGTTGGCCCACCTCGGGTGGATTGTCGGGCGGAGCTCCGTTGATGCAGCCATTGCCGTAACAATACGTCCAGGCATGTAGGTCGATCGACTGGTCGGAGAATCGGACGGTGACCGGTGGCGGCGCCTTCAAGTCACCCGGTTCAAGAGGCTGGTTCGAAGGAGCCACGGCCGGTGACTTCTCTGGATCCGATCTATGTTCGGTGGGCGCCGCGGTTTGGGCTGTTGGGTCGAATCCCCTGGGGAGATCGAGGTCGATGGCAATTAGTCCCACGGCCACCACACCGATCATCGCGATCGATGCAAGGGCCCCCAAGGCAGCCCGACGTCGCTTGAGGCGACCCCCTCCAGTAACGACGAATGCGACATCTGGCCGCCCCTCCGGGACGCGAGCCGTTAGGTCCTCGAGACGTCGCTCAAGATCCTCAGTCATGGTTTATCTGCCAGTGCTTGTTGCAGCTTTGAGCGCGCCTGAGACAAGGACGCCTTCACGGTTCCCTCGGCGACGCCCATCATCTGGGCTACAGCGGGTACGGGCAGGTCGGCGAGGTAGTAAAGGAGGATCGCGGTGCGCTGCCGCACGGGAAGCTTCCTGAGCGCATTCTGAAGGTCCTGATCCGACTCGCCGAGGCGGGTGCGTGAATCGTGCTTGACGGGATCGAGGTGGACCTCTTGAGGCCGTCTTCGCTCCTTCCTAAGGAGGTTCAAAGCCGTCGTCATGACCCATCCTCCGGCCCACTCGTGGCGGGACAGGCGACGCCAGCGAACAAAGGCGAGCTTGAAGGCTTCCTGGGTGATGTCGTGCGCGAGTTCCGGATCGCCACCGGAGAGATAGATAGCCTTGAACACCCTCTGGTACTGGGCTGAATAGAACGCCTGAAAGTCCAGAGCCTTCTCCACTTCTTACTCATACATCCAGAACAAGTGCTGGGACGGCGATCTGGTTTAGCGCACGACTCGGATTTCTAAAGGGGGGATGGTGGCACAACGACCGTGCAGGTGGCTACCTTCGGTGACCGTGCCAGTAGTGCCCATGAGGACCGGTGGGGGTGGCGTTTTGGTCGGCGCTTTGGGTGGTGGTAGATCGCATGAGAATCTATGCATTTGCGCAGGTCACGGGACCTGTGCTCGCGGCTCTCAACCTTGAGCCGACTTCGACCCGACGGCAGGATTCGAAACCAAAGAGGTGCAGACTCAAGCACACAACCGGTTCGATAGGTGCCAGTTACCACATCTAGGAAAATGCCGTCATGGGCGCTGGCAAGGTCTGTCCGGAAGTCTCCTCCCTCTGCGGCACTCCGAAGAAGCCGTGCATCGGCCCACGTTCCTCGTATGCGGCCGACCTGCTGTCAGTTGGCTTCCTAGCCGATGCTTCGTAGCTCAAGTACGTGTAGCATTCTATGGTTTCCCCTTCGTCATCTGTCGGTGCCTGGGGACACCCTCGGTTCAAGGAGGGCCGATGACATCGATCCAGGCTGTGACGCTGGTTCGCGGGCCCTGCTACGGCATGTGTCCGGTGTACCGAGTGACACTCAGTCGAGACGGATCGGCCGCCTGGGAGGGAGAGGCCTTTACCGATCGGTTGGGCCTCTATGCCGGCCGCGTTGACCCGGGGGGGTTCGAGCTCCTCGCGTCGTTCATCGCGCGCTCGACCTTCTTCGCCTGGAAGGACGACTACCCGCCGTCGGGTACCGACCTTCCCGGCTACACTCTGGGGTCACGCGAAGTGACGGGGTCAAGCATGTGCAGGTCTGGGCCGCCTCCCCCGGCCCGCTCGATTTCCACGTGATCGCGCGGCTCGTTGACGCCGTCGCCGACCGGATCGAGTGGGGGAAGATAGAAAGAAGCCGCCAAAAAGCGGGACCGCGTCGAGAAGGACCGGGCGAACGACGGAGGCGCGATGACCGGTAAATGGAGTAACCGCCGGATGCGGGGGAGGTCGCGGAGGCGGGGGGCGGTCAGCGACTGAGGGAACTCTAACGCTAATCTGACGGGATGTCTCACCCGAGCAACTCGAACGAACAGCAGCGAGCGGAAGAACTGATTCTTCAGGCAGCAGGCGAACGGCTCGGGGTAAAGATTGGCCCCCGACGAGTCGACCTTCCTGGTGGCGCGTACGTACATGTCGATGAAGTTGCTGATGAGCCTCCGACATACGTCGAGGCGTACGCTCATCAGGGTCCTCTCAAAGGCGGCCAGGTTCACAAGGTGGCGGGCGATGTTCTCAAGTTGCTCACACTTGGCAGAGCCCAACCCGGCGCGCGACTCGCGCT
>JACDAL010000107.1 GCA_013695465.1 Actinomycetota bacterium
CTATCTACTCGCCCGCTACCGGGGAGTGCCGGCCTCGTGGGGGTTGAGTGAGGCCGAGCCCGAGCCTGCCGGGAATTCCGGACAGGCCTCACCCTCTGAACCGTAGTCGCCGCGCCGGAGCCGGGCGCCAAGTACGCTCGAGTAACCGAACCAAGTAGTGGCGGAGGGTGGCAAGGATGCTGTGCCCAGAGTGCGGAGCGGACAACCGAAGCGGACGCAAGTTCTGCCTCCAGTGCGGGACGGTCCTGCAGCTTGCCTGCCCGAGCTGCGGAACAACCAACGAGCCTTCGGCCCTCTTCTGCGGCGAGTGCGGCACTGCCCTCGCCGTTTCGGGCCCCTCCGAGGTTCGTCCCGAGCCCCCCTCGCCTGCCGCACAGCAGGAGCGCCGGCTCGTCTCGGTCCTGTTCGCCGACCTCGTGGGCTTCACCACGCTCTCCGAGAGTCGCGACGCCGAGGAGGTAAGGGACCTGCTCACTCGCTATTTCGACGATTGCCGCAGCGTTATCACTCGGTACGGCGGCGTGGTCGAGAAGTTCATCGGCGACGCGGTCATGGCCGTGTGGGGCACGCCGGTCGCCACCGAGAACGACGCCGAACGGGCTGTGAGGGCGAGTCTCGAGTTGATCCAGGCGGTAGCGGCATTAGGGGCGGAGGCTGGGGCTCCGGGCCTCCGGGCGCGCGCCGGAGTAGTAACCGGTGAGGCCGCGGTCGACCTCTCGGCTCGCGGCCAGGGAATGGTCGCGGGCGACGTCGTCAATACCGCGGCGAGACTCCAGACTGCGGCCGCACCCGGAGGGTGCTTCGTCGATGGGCCCACCTACCGCCTGAGCACGGCGGCCATCGCCTACGAGGACGCGGGCGTCTTCGAGCTGAAGGGGAAAGCCGAGCCGGTACGGCTTTACCGAGCTCTGCGTGTGGTTGCCAACAGAATGGGCATGCAGCGCGCCGAGGGGCTCGAGGCGCCATTCGTGGGCCGTGACCGAGAAATGCGCTTGGTCAAGGACCTCTTCCACGGGTGCGCGGACGAGGGCCGGGCTCACCTGGTGACGGTCGCCGGCGTGGCGGGTATTGGCAAGACGCGTCTGTCATGGGAGCTCGAGAAGTACATCGACGGCCTCTCGGACGACGTCCTGTGGCACCGGGGGCGATGCCTTCCCTATGGAGAGGGCGTCTCCTACTGGGCTCTCGCCGAGATGGTCAGACGCCGGGCAGACATCCTCGAGGAGGAGGAAACGGCCGTTGCCTCCCCCAAGCTCAGCGCCGCGGTGGCGCGCTATGTTGCGGACCCCGACGAGCGCAAGTGGATCGAGCCCCGGCTTGCAAGTCTCCTGGGCCTCGAGACCAGAAGCGGCATCGAGAAGGAGGACCTCTTCTCGGGCTGGAGGCTGTTCTTCGAGCGCCTGTCGGATCATGCGCCCACCGTCCTGGTTTTCGAAGACCTCCAATGGGGAGATCCCTCGCTGCTTGACTTCATCGAGTACCTGCTCGAGTGGTCGCGCAGGCATTCTCTGTTCGTCCTGATTCTGGCCCGGCCCGAGCTGTTCGACAAGCGTCCCAGCTGGAGTGTTGCCCGACGAGACTCAACGACCGCGTATCTCGATCCCCTGCCACCGGATGCCATGGATGCGCTCCTGAGCGGGCTGGTTCCCGGCCTCGCCCAGGATCTGCGAAACCGAATCGCCGAGCGAGCCGAGGGCATCCCCCTGTATGCGGTGGAGACGGTGCGGATGTTGCTCGACCGGCGCCTTCTCAAGCGTGCTGGTGATCGCTACGAGGTCACCGGCGCCGTGGACGCGCTAGAGGTGCCGGAGAGCCTCCAGGCGCTGATCGCAGCCCGGCTCGACGCCCTGCCCGAGGGGGAACGGCGTGTACTCCAGGACGCGGCGGTTGCGGGAAAGACCGTGACCAAGAACGCCCTGATCGCCGTCACAGGGCGGAGTGAGGACGAGCTCGACCCTCTTCTCAGCGCGCTGGTGCGCCGGGAGCTGCTCGCGATCCAGCAGGACCCGATGTCGCCGGAGCGAGGACAGTACGGCTTCGTGCAGGCGCTGGTCCAGAAGGTGGCCTACGAAACCATCTCCAGGAAGGATCGCAAGTTGCGCCATCTCGAGGTCGCCGGTTACCTCGAGCAAGCCTCGGGAAACGACCGCGACGAGATCGCAGAGGTCGTGTGCTCCCACCTCCTCCACGCTTACCGGGCCGCTCCCAAGGCCCCGGACGCCCCTGAAATCAAGCGACGGGCGGCCGAGGCCTCGGAGCGCGCCGGCGAGCGTGCCGAGTCTTTATCCGCCACCGCCGAGGCGTACCGCTACTTCGAGCAGGCCGCGGAGCTGCAGGTCGAGGACGCAACCCGAGCGTCGCTGCTCGAGCGGGCGGGGCGGATGGCCTGGCGTGGCGCCGACAACGGGAGAGCCAAGGACTGCTTCGGTGCCGCCGTGGCTCTCTACGAACGCGAGGGGATGTCCCGCCCGGCGGCGCGCGTGAAGGCGGCCCTGGCCGAGGTGATGTGGGACGAGGGCCGGGGAGGGGAGGCGCTCGAGGGGCTCGAGCGTTCGTTTGAAGTGCTGTCCGGCGAGAAGCCGGACGCTGACCTCGCCTTCGTCGCCCACACGCTGGGCCGGCTGGCCGCTGCTATGGGCAGGCCCGAGGCCACCCGCTATGTGGAGCTTGCCCTCGAGATCGCTGAGGCCAAGGGGCTGGCGGAAGTTCTGTCCGGCGCGCTTCAAACCAAGGGCATCCTGCTGCTCGAGTCGGGCAGGAACGTCGAGGGTCTGGCCCTCATGAGGCAGGCGCTCGAGGTTGCGCTCGAGAACGACCTCTCCACGGGCACGCTCCGGGCCCACGCCAACATGTCCCACGTCACGCTCCTGGGCGATCGCTACGACGTCGCCCTCAGGCACTGGTCGGACGGTCTCGCCCTCGCTCGCACTCTCGGCGATCGCAAGTGGGAATGGTCGTTCCTACTGGGACCGGGTTTCGTCCATTTCGTGGCCGGCGCGTGGGACGAGGCGATGGCTGTTCTGGCGGAGCTTCCCGCGTATGAAGAGCTCAACAACTACTCCTTGGGCGAGCTGTCCTTCTTCGCTGTTATCGCCCTCAACCGCGGCGACAAAGATGCTGCCAAAGAGATCTTCGCTGCGTGTGCCGGACTCGAGCTGTCCGGTGACCTTCAGGATCGGGCGAGTTACGCGTTCTTGCGGGCTTCGATTGCGGCGGCGGAGGGACACGACGACCAGGCCTTGGAGATCGCTCGCGAGGCGATCCGTACCGGACACGGCATCGGGTTCGACAGCGAGTTGGTGAAGGCCAGCTTCGCCCAGGCAGGCGAGGCCGCTCTGACGCTCGACGACCGGGCGGCGATCGAGGACCTTTTGGTGCTAGCGGACACCGGTGTCCGCGTCATGCCCCCGTTCTTCAAGGCACAGGCGGCCCGATTTCGCGCTCGGCTCTCCGCCATGGATGTCGACGACGCCGCCGCGGAGGCGAGCTTCTGGTGGGCCGCGGCGAGGTTCCGGGACATCGGTGCGCATTTCTATGTGGCGGTGACGTTGCTGGAGCACGGCGAGTGGCTGCTCAGCAGGGGCCGAAAGCGCGACGCTGATGACTTGATTCAACAGGCTCGGGGGGTATTCGAGGAGCTCGGGGCCCGGCCCTGGCTCGAGCGCATCGACACCTCGGTGGAGGCAGTGGGGGCCTGAGGGACCTTGCCTCGACCCGAACCGAACCCTGGCCCAGGTTTGTCGTCCCCCCGTATGGGCCGCTTGCGCCCCAAGCTTGATTGAATCCCGGTCCGAGGATTGGTACAAAACGCGGGCCTAGGCGCGTTTGTGCCAAAGAAGCCGAACCGGTCTAGAGACCCGCTCTCCGGGCCAGCGCCGGCAGGTCCTTCAACGCGATGCGACGACCCTCTATGTCGAGGTAGCCCCGTCGCTGGAAGGCGTGAAGTATGTGGTTGACGCTCTGCCGGGAACCGCCCACCATGGCGGCGAGGTCGCCCTGGGTCACCTGAAGATCGAGCAGGACCAGTTGGTCCTCGTGGCGTCCCCGTTCCTCGGCGAGCGACAGGAGCAGCTTTGCGACCCGCCCGTGCAGGTCGAGGAAGACGAGGTCGGCGGCCTGTTCGGTGAGCCTGCGCACGAGCCCGCCCAACGACGCCAGCAGCGCCTGTGCGAGGGCGGGGTGACTTTGCAGAAGCTCGAGCAGAGTGTTGCGAGACAGAGTCA
>JACDAL010000110.1 GCA_013695465.1 Actinomycetota bacterium
GGATCTTCCCCACGTCAGGGGAGAGCGAAGGACGCCACCCGGGGCGTGGTCGATTCACAACACGGAGGTGAACAATGAGCGCGCCTACTCGTCGTGGTACTCCCACGGAATCGTTGCACTCGACCTCAGCGACCCTGAGCAGCCCACACTAGCCGGTCAATTCGTGCCGGCGGGCGCGCGTTTTCAGCCGATATTCGGGCCGCCGGGAGCGCAGGTATGGGGGGTGGCGATCGACCCCAACACCGGGATCATCTACGCAAGCGACATGCGCTCGGGACTCTGGATTGTGCGGCCGACTGGGGATGCTGCGCCTTGAGCCTCGGCGATCCACATCGAGTGTGCTTTCAAGGTCTTCATTCTGGCCGGTTCCCAAATAGCCAGATCAGCCGCAGCCTCGCTCAGCGGGGCGGCTCGGCTCTGCACAACCTCAGATCGATTGCCCAAGAACTTCTTCGACCGCCCCCCGCAACAAGTCCACCGTCTCTACCAGCTCGGCATCCGAGATGACGAACGGTGGGCCCAGCATCACGAGGTCTCCGTTGACACCGTCGGCGCACCCCCTCGATGGGTAGAGCAGCAGCCCCCGCTCGAAGGCGGCGGCAACAACACGTTCGGTAACTCGCTCCCCGCGTGAAAAGGGGGCCTTGGTGCCACGATCAGCGACGAGCTCGATCCCGGCCATTAGTCCAAGGCCGCGCACATCACCGACATGCGGATGAGCGCCAAGTTGCTCGTGCAGTAGCGCCAGCAGTCGTTTCCCTTTGCTACGACTCGCGTCCACAAGGTTGTGTGTGCGCAATTGATCGAGCACGGCGAGGCCCACGGCGGCCCCCACGGGCGAATGCGAGTAGGTGAACCCGTGGATGAACCCAGTTGTGGCGACTGCCTCGTAAACGAGCCCTGAGCACGCCGCGAAGCCGAGCGGCCAGTAGCCCGATGAAGCGCCCTTGCCCGCCACCACGATGTCGGGCTCGAGTCCCCAGTGCTCGCACCCGAACCATTGCCCGGTGCGGCCGAACCCCGTCATGACCTCGTCCGCGATCAGCAGCACGCCGTGCGAGCGACAGACTCGAGCGACGGCATCCCAATAGTCACCAGGAGGAACGGCCGCGCCCAGGGTCGCTCCTGACACCGGTTCGGCGATGAAGCAAGCGACCGTATCCGGTCCCTGCTCGATGATCGCTCGGTCCAGCTCGTCGGCGAGCACCCCACCGCATCCCTGGGGGTGCTCATCGAGCCCGCAGCGATACTCGTAAGGAGTCCCTACTCTCACAGTTCTTCCGAGCCACGGCTCATAGGGAGCTCGCAGCAGTATGCGCCCAGAAGCGTCGAGCGCGTTGAGTGAGTTGCCGTGATAGGAACCCACCCGTGCGATCACCTTGTGCCGGCTTTCGCCACCGCGCGCAAGGTGGTACGAGCGCGCCAGCTTGAGCGCAGTTTCCACCGCTTCGCTGCCTCCCGAAACCGCGTAGACGCGTGCGGCCTCGAGCGGAAGGATCTGTGCCAGCGCGTCTGCATAGTCCTCCAACGCAGCCGTGGTGAACTGGGTGCCGTGCACGTACGCAACGTCATGCTGCTGTCGTGCCAGGGCGTCGATAACCGCTTCGTTACCGTGCCCGACACCCACCACAATCGCTCCGCCGCACGCGTCTATGTAGCGTTTGCCGTCTTCGTCGTAGATGAACGCGCCCTCCGCTCGGCGCGCGCGCGCGAGGGAGCGGCCGGTGACGCGCGGGAACACGCTGCTACGCATCATCCTCCACGGGTGTAGATGCCCTGGGGGTCGAGCTGCTCCCGCATTACGCGCAGTTCCTGTTCGGTGGGGGCCGGCGTCTCGCTTACATGATCGCCAACCCGCAGCTCCCACGACGTTGCCTGCTGAACGTCGTCGAGCGATACTCCGGGATGGAGGTTCGTGAGGCACATCTCGCCCGAGTCATCGTCGAACTCGTACATGCCCAATCCCGTGACGACCACGGAAGGACCCGCCCCCCAGTGTGCCGGCCGCTTTCCGGTCAGGTGGCCGGGGCTGGTGCGAAAGTCGATCTTCTCGACGAATGTGCGTGTCGACTGGGGCATGATCACAAACACCTTGTGCGCATTGATGGCGATCTCGCAGGCGCCGCCCGAGCCCGGGAGCCGCACTTTGGGACTGGAGTAATCACCTATGACAGTGGTGTTGAGGTTTCCGAAGCGATCGATCTGCGAGCCCGAGAGGAAGGCGACGTCCACCAAGCCCCCCTGCAAGTAGTAGGCAAAGAGCTCGAACATGCTGCAGACGGAAGTGGCTCCTGTTACCAGGGATGGGTCGCCGATCGACAATGGCAGTCGCTCCGGAACGGCGCCGAATACGCCCGCTTCGTAGACGAGCTCGAGGTCGGGAGCAACCGTTCGTCGCGCCAGGTTACAGGCAATGTTCGGAGGGCCGATGCCGACGAAGCAGACGCGCTCGCCGGCAAGATGACGGGCGGAGGCAACAATCATAGTCTCGGTTGGCGTCGCGCCCTCCATCAGTCATACCTGCCGTAATTCACGGGCTGGGACCAGCGCTCCGTAGGAGTGAGTTGTGCCCAGCGCTCCTCGCCAAGCTTTGCAACATAGTCCTGATGTGAAGACAATGAATACACCCAGTCGTCAAGCCACTCACTGAGTCGCGCTGAGTCGCGCGCTATCTTGTCCCACTCGACATAGAAACGATTGTCACGGTCGTAGTAGCCCTGTGCGTATGACGGGTGGCAGGCCCGTGGTTCGACCACCACCGCGTCGACTATCAATCCCGGTATCACTGTCCGGTTGGGATCAGAGCGAACAACCGCGTCGTCGACCAGCTCTTCGCACACAACGACCACCCGGTCGGCCGCGAACGCAACCTCCTTCTGGCAACCGAGCAGGCCCCAGACCTGGGCGTCACCGCCGCTCGAGGCACGTTGCACGTGGACTATGGCGACGTCTGGGTTGAGCGGCGGGACTGCGTAGACGGTCTCGTCACCGTAGGGCGAGGAGATCTCGATTATCCGGGGATTCACAGTGGGAAGGTCACTCTCGTAATAGCTTCGGAGAGGCCAGAACGGGAGCTTGGAGGCGCCTGCCATATAGCGGCCGACCATGCCGAAGTGGCTGTACTCCTCGAGCTCCAAGGGGGCGGGGTCCGCCCGTTCCACCCTGCGTCTGATGGCGTGCAGAGAGCCCACGCCGGGGTTTCCCATCCACGAAAACACCAGCTTCTTGCACACCCCGGCGGCGATCATCTGATCGTAGACGACATCGGGAGTCAGGCGTGCAAGCGTGAGGTCACGCTTTCTCTGCCGGATGATCTCGTGGCCCGCGGCAAAACAGATCAGGTGCGTGAAGCCCTCGATCGCGACGACATCGCCGTCGCGCACGAGGTCGGCCACCGCCGCGCTCATCGAAGTCACCTTACCGGCGTTGCTCAAGTCGGCCTACGCAGCGGCTGTGACTGCGGCGCAGGCTTGGTCGAAGATGCGCAGGCCTGCGTCGGCTTGCCGCTCGTTGATGACGAGCGGCGGCGACATGCGGATCGCACGCTCCCCCGCCTGAAGCAGCAGCGCGCCTCGCTCGAAGGCCGCCTTCTCGACCGCGTCGGCGATCTGCACACTCGAGAAATCGACCCCGAGCATAAGACCAAGCCCCCTAACCTCGGTGATGAAATCATGGCGGGCGGCCATGTGCAAGAGACCATCCTTCAGGAGCTCCCCGATCTTTGCGGCGTTTACCTGCAGCTCGCCTTCGATCAGGTCGATGGTAGCTAGAGCGGCGGCGCAGGAGACGGGGTTGCCGCCATAAGTCGAGCCGTGGCTGCCCTTGGGCCACGTCATCAGCTCCGACCGTGCGGTCATAGCGCCAAGCGGCATGCCGCTGGCTATGCCCTTGCCGGACAGGATGATGTCGGGCTCGATGTCGAAGTGCTCGATCGCCCACATTTTGCCTGTCCGTCCCATGCCGCTCTGGACCTCGTCGGCGACCAAGAGAATGCCGTGCTCGTCGCACATGCTCTTCAGCATTTCCATCCAGCGTCGAGGCGGCACGACGTAGCCACCTTCCCCCAACACCGGCTCGACCACTATGCAGGCCAGCTCCGAGGGCTTGATCAGCCTCTTGAAGATGACCTCCTCGATGTAGCCGGGGGAATCAGGGTGCTCGAGATCCGAAAACGAGTAAAGGCAGTCGGCGTAGGGCGCGTGCACCACGCTCGGCAGCATCGGGCCGAATCCGGCCCGGTAGACCGCCTTGGACGCACCCAGCGTGACACTGCCGTAGGAACGCCCGTGGAAGGAGCCGAAAAACGCAAGCGCGTACTGCCTACCGGTGTGGTTGCGGGCGAGCTTGAGAGCAGCCTCAACCGCCTCGGTGCCCGAGTTTGCGAGGAACGTCCTCGTATTCGTCATCGGCGCGATGTCGTCGATTCGCGAGCAAAGCTCAGAGTAAATCGGAAGGTAGAAGTCGCTCGCCGAATAATGCAACAGCTTGCCCGCTTGACGAGTGATGGCTTCAGTGACGAGCGGATGGGCGTGGCCGGTTGAGCACACAGCGATGGCCGAGTTCAGATCGAGGAACACGTTGCCGTCCACGTCTTCGACCATCACGCCCGCGCCGCGCTCGGGTGCAAACGCATAGGCGCGCGGCAGCGAGGGACTGGTCACCCGCTCGTCGCGCTCGACCACCGCCTGTGTGTTGGGCCCGGGAATGGGTGTGACTAGCCGGGGCTCGTCGAGTTCCGCCAGCTCCTCGTAGGAGAGACTCACTCCTCCACCACCACGGTCTGGCTCTGCTCCCTGAGATAAAGCTGGGTGTAGTAGAGGCCCCCACCGGCCTTGCCGCTGCTCCCCGATCCCTTCCAACCGCCGAAAGGCTGTACCCCGGGCCATGCCCCCGTAGTCGCGCCGGCCCGCCGGTTCACATAGACAACGCCGGCTTCGATCTCGGTCAAGAAACGATCAACCTCTTGCGAATCCTCGGAGTAGAAACCGGCCGTCAGTCCGTAAGGTGTGTCGTTGGCAAGCCGCAGGCCTTCGTCGATCGAGTCGACAGGTGCGACCGCGACGAAGGGGACGAACAGCTCCTCCTTGAACAGGCGCGATGTGAGCGGCACTTCGACTGCCGTGGGTTGCACGAAGTTGCCGCGCTCGAGGTCACCCTCGATGATGCGTTCGCCCCCCACAAGGATCTTGCCTTCGGTGCGCGCATCGAAGGCCGCTTGCTCGAAGCGCTCAACTGCGTCCTTATCGATGACCGGGCCCATGTAAACGCCGGCCTCGTTCGGGTCTCCGACAACGAGCTTTTGGGCCTTTTCACTCAGCATAGCCACGAATTTGTCGTAGACCTCGCTCTGAACGTAGGCTCGCGAACATGCCGAGCACTTCTGCCCCGAGTAGCCGAACGCGGAGCGCAGAACACCGTCGGAGGCTTTGTCGAGATCGGCCTTGGCGGAAACAATCGCCGGGTTCTTGCCGCCCATCTCGCAGATGACGGGCCGCGGGTAGTCCTTGCCCGCACCTCGATAGATCTTCATGCCGACGTCGTAGGAGCCGGTGAACGTGATCCCGTCTATTCCGGGATGCTCGACGAGCTCCTTGCCCACAACCTCGCCTAAACCGGTCAAGACCTGGAACGTCCCGGCCGGGACGCCTGCCTCTCGGAAAATGTCGTAGAGCTTCAGTCCCATCAAGAAGCCCTGCTCTGAAGGCTTGAGCACAACCGTGTTGCCGGCTACGAGCGCACCCCCCGCCGGGCCTCCGGACAGGGCACTGGGAAAGTTAAACGGGCTGATCACTGCCCAGACGCCGTAGGGACGCAGCACGCTCTTGGTGTGCTCCTGAGGGCTCAGCTGCCCCATGGCCACGCTGAACCCGTCGTGTTCAGTCATCTGATGGCAGTAGTAGCGAATAAGGTCGGCGGCTTCCTCAACCTCGCCGAGGGACTCGAGCTGGTTCTTACCGACCTCGAAACCGGTCAGCGCAGAAAGCTCGTAGGCCCGCTCGGAGATGAGCTCTGCAACGCGATTCATGATCTCGACGCGCTCCTGCCAGGGCTTCGTCGACCATTCCGGGAAGGCAGCCTTCGCAGCGGCCACCGCATCGTGCGCATCCTGTGCCGTCGCCAAGGAGAAGCTTCCGATCACGATGTCGTGATCGATCGGCGAGTGTTCTTCCATCGTGCCCTCGCCTCTTCGCTCCTCGCCGTTCACAAAAAAGGAATGGTCCTTGCCGAGCCACGACCTAGCCTCCTCGACCCCCTTCTTGAAGCTCTCGACGAGCTCGTCCGAATCCGCCGACATGGTCGCGTAAGTAACCTTGAACCCCATCGTCCCCTCCTGTCGTCCAGGCTAAGCGGTGATGACTTGCGCCGTGTGATCCCGCCAGTAGTCCTGACCTTCCTGCGGCAATGTGTAGACCGGGTCGTAATACGCGTGCGGCTGCTGCACAGCGTCATCGGCTGCGTCGCCCTCGATACCCGTCCTGTAGTTCTTGGTCCAGTAGGAGACTCCGTTGACGCGATCGTAGGCATCGACCTGGTGAATCCACCGCTTGCCGACGAACGGAACGTCGCAGACGACGCGCGGCGTGGCGAAGCCAGGCAGATAGCCCATGATCGCGTGCTGCAGAGCCTGCGCCTCGTGGACCGCCAGGCGCCAATGCTCTGCATTGGGGATCATGTCGCACATGTAGAAGTAGTAGGGCATGACCTTGGCATCGTCCAGCAGAGCAAAGCAGAGATCGAGCAGCCGCTCGGGTGTGTCGTTGACGCCGCGCATCAAGACTCCTTGGTTTCGCACGTCCCGAAAACCCATATCGAGCAGAGCACGGACCGCTGTGGCCACCAACGGAGTAACGGATGCAGCGCAGTTTACGTGCGCGTGGATCGCGATATCCACCCCGCGCTCGTCGGCCTTTCTCGCCACACGCTCGAGCCCGGCGAGGACGTCGTCCTGCAAGAAGTGCTGCGGGAGCCCCATGAGGCCCTTGGTGGCGAGCCTGATGTCGCGAATGTTCTCGATATCGAGCAACTCGGATACGAAGTGCTCGAGGTGAGCGATGGGGAGGTTGGCCACATCCCCTCCCGACACCACCACATCTCTGACCGAGTCGGTGGCCCGCAGGTAATCCAGGATCGCCGCATAGCGTTCCTTCTGTTTCATCTCAAAGCGGTACTTGAGCACCTGCGGAACGCTGTTACCGACCAAGTCCATGCGCGTGCAGTGCCCGCAGTACTGCGGGCAGGTCGACAGCAACTCGGCCAGGACTTTGGTGGGATAACGATGAGTGAGTCCCTCGACCGCCCACATGTCGGCCTCGTGCAAGCTATCGCGCTCGGACAAGGGATGGCTCGGCCATTCTGCGTGGCGGTCCGAGAAGCAGGGGATCATGTAACGCCTGATGGGGTCGCTCCAGAGGTCGTTCTCATCCATCGTATTGAGCATCTGGGGCGTAACCAGCATCGACATCGTCGCTCGCTCGCGCTGATCTCTGGTGATGTCCTCGACGAGGGCCTCCGGCAGGAGGTCGCCGTAGACGCTCCGGAGCTGGTCTAGGTTCTTGACACTGTGAAGGCGTTGCCACTTGGCGCTCGCCCACTCCTCCTCGGTGACGTCCGAGTAGCCGGGGAGGCGGCGCCAGTCGGGCTCGGCGAAGTCCCGCCGGCGGCCCTTGTACCTATAGGGCTGGGGAACGGCGGCGGCGCGCGGGCGCCGGCCGGACAGCTTTGTGGTCACTGTAGCCACGCGCGGCCCTCCTCTCTGATCGCCTTGCCGCCAATACATGCTATATCGTCGACTACCCGGAACATTGTTAGGTGAAACACTACTACAACGGAAGGAGATTCGGCTAGTGGCTTCGAAAGGCCTGGACACGAAGGATCGAGCGATCCTTTCGGCTCTCCAAGGAGACGCCCGGCTCGCCTATGCCCAGATCGGCAAGCGGGTGGGGCTGGCGGCCTCCTCCGTCCACGACCGTATCCGCAAGCTCGAACGCTCCGGCGTCATCACCGGGTACCGGGCCGAGGTTGATTTCGAGCGGGCGGGGTATCCCATTAGCGCATTCGTGAGCCTGGCGTTGCGCCCGGGCTCCCCTCCGGACGTGCCCGAGCGGATCGCCCAGCTAGGGCTGGTCGAATCCTGCTACTCGGTGGCGGGCGACAACTCGTACGCGCTGATGATCAGGGCTCCCTCGACCAAGGCGCTGGAGGAGCTTCTCGACGACCTGCGCAACCGGCTCGAGGTAACGACTCGCAGCACGATCGTGCTGTCGACCCCGTTCGAGCGGCGCCCGGTGTTCTGAGGCTCGCGGTTCGGGGGGGTTTCCATCGCTCCGGCGGGGAGTGGTCAAGGGTCGAGGGCCGGGCCGGTACTCATAGTCCCAGATTGGGCTCCTGAGTACCGTTCCGGTATTTCACACCCGCGTTGGGTGACCGACTACCGCACAACGTCGGCGCCCCCTCACGGCCCCGAGCGGCGCCCCAGAACAAACACGACCACGATCACTATGACCACGATCACGGCAATCTCGAAAGGACCGATCATGCCTGCGGCCCGACGAGCTTGCGCCCGATGATGTGACGCTGGATCTGGTTGGTTCCCTCCACGATCTGCAGGCCCTTAGCATCGCGCATGAAGCGCTCGACCGGATACTCCGTGACGTAGCCGTAGCCTCCGTGAAGCTGCACCGCGTCGGTGGTCACTCGCATCGCCATGTCGGTACAGAAGAGCTTGGCCTCCGCCGCTTGTAGCGAGAAGTCGAGCCCCTCGTCTCGCAGACGGGCGGCGTGCCTGTAGAGCGCCCGCCCCGCCTCGATGCCCGTGACCATGTCGGCAAGCATGAAGCGGATGCCCTGGTTGTCTGCCACCGGGCGGCCGAACTGCTCCCGTTCCTTCGTGAACACGAGGGCTGCATCGAATGCCGATTGGGCGAGGCCCACGGCGCACGCGGCCATCCCGAGCCGGCCCGTGTCGAGCGCGGCAAGTGCGATCCTGAAGCCGCCGCCTTCTTCCCCCAGCCGCCGCGCCTCGCCCACGACGGCTTTGTCAAGCACGAGCTGCCAGGTCGGTGACGAGCGCCACCCCATCTTGTCTTCCTTCTTGGAGCCGAAGAAGCCCTCGGTGCCCTGCTCGACGAGGAACGCAGTCACGCCCTTGGGGCCGGGACCACCGCTTCGAGCCATGACGAGCACCACGTCGGCCTCGGCCCCCCGGGTGCAGAACACCTTACTGCCACTCAGCTCATAGGCGCCGTTGCGCGGTGCCGCCTTCGTGGACAGGGCGGCCGCATCCGAGCCTGAGGCGGGCTCCGAAAGCGAGTAGGCGCCGTACCACTCCCCCGAGGTCAGTCTCGAGAGGACCTCTCTCTTTTGCTCGGCTGAGCCGAAGGCGTCGATAGCGAAGGCGCACAGCGTGTGGACGGAGAGCCCGACCGCCAGCGCCAGGTAGGCATGGGCAAGCTCCTCGACCAGCAGCAAATAGGTGACATAGCTCTGGCCTGCTCCGCCGTGCTCCTCGGGGAAGGGCAGTCCGCACAGCCCCAACTCCGCAAGCTGCTTGTAGAGCGGGAGGGGGTCCTCTTGGCGGGCCTCGTATGTCTCGGCCGCCGCTCGCGCTTCCTTGGCGGCGAACTCACGAGCCAGGGAGACGACGGCGCGCTGGTCCTCGTCCAACAGCGCCATGGAGGCGGGCATGTGCGGGAGAATAACTGAATACTAGCCGCAGAATCCGCCTGGGGGCCGCGCCGTGAGGATCGAGAACCGCAAGGGAGAGTCGCTGTCCGAGGCGACCGTGACTGTCGACGACAACGAGCTCGTCGACCTGCTGCAGGGCCTCGCCGACGTCATCGAGGACAAGCGCGAGCACCTCCACTTCTCGCAGGCGGGGGGAGCGGAACTGGTCGTCAGGCGCAGCACGGAGGCCGACGCCGACCCCCTGCAGCATCAGATGGACTGGTGGGTGGGCCCGGCCGTGCTGGCGCTGGTGCTGTTCGTGATCTTGGGGGCCGCGACCTTCGTGCGATGGGCGGTCGGCCTGCTCTAGCCTTCTATGCAGTCTGAGCCCCGCGCAGCGTTGCTGAGCCTGCACAGAAGCCGCTGAGGTTTCGATCGCCTCTCCGGCTCAGACCTTGAGTCTCAGCACAGCCTTCAGCAACTCGAACGCCGCCGGCGTGTGGCCCAGCAGCTCACCGTCGGCCTCGATCCGCAGGGGCCGTTCCGAGGTGATCGAGGCGCGCACTCGTTTGGCCTCGAGCACGTCGGGGTGCGGCACATGCTCGCCCCGGTAGACCTTGGGCCATTGCGCCAGCATCTCGAACTTAGAGGCGTGCTGAACCTGAATGTCGAGCAGGCCGTCGGTGGGCGCCGCTCGCGGAGCGATCTTCATCCCCGAGCCGAAAAACTGGCCGTTGGCGACGACGAGGTTCGCCATGGGCCCCTCGTAGAAACGGTCGACGAGATCGACCTTCACGTGAGTCTTCCGATGCGGCATCAGCCCCAGCCACAGAGCAAAGGGATAGAGCAGGGGGCCTAGTGCTCGGGGCAGGGAGGAAGCGCGGCGGGCGACGACTGCGCCCAGGCCCACCTCGGCGACATTGCAAAAGTAGCGGGTGGCCCGGCCCCCATCGCTCTCGTAGGTGACCTTGCCGATGTCGATCGCAAACGACTCGGGCCCGTCGAGATGAGCCGCGGCATGGGCGGGCAGAGCCGGTATGCCGAAGGTCTTGATGAAGTCGGAGGCCGTGCCCGAGGCTGCGACTCCGAGCACGGCATCGGCTCGCACGGGGGCGTCGTCCTCGATCATGCCGTTGACGACCTCGTGGATGGTGCCGTCGCCGCCGACGGCTACAAGAAAGCGGCGACCGTCCTTCAGGGCCGAGCGAGCGATCTCCGTGGCGTGGCCGCGGCGCTCGGTGAAGACGACCTCGTGTTCGATGCCGCGGGCGTCGAGGTGACGCCCGAGCTCGACGACGTCGCGGCGGGCCGCGCCCGAGCCCGCGCGGGGGTTGCAGACCAACAACGGGGGGCCGTAGACGGAAGCCATCACGGCATCACCAGCTTCTGGCGTGTGGTGGTCAACGTGCGACGGTCGCACTTCAGCCACCGGTTTCGGTGCTTCACCTGCAACCGTCGCATCTCAGCCACCGCAGTCGGGAGGGGGCAGGGCGGCGAAGCTAGACCCGTTCGATGATCGTGGCAATCCCCTGGCCCACTCCTATGCACATCGTCGCCAGGCCGTAGCGACCATCGCGACGCCTCAGCTCATGGACCAGTGTGGTGAGGATGCGCGCGCCCGAGCAGCCCAGCGGGTGCCCCAGAGCGATCGCGCCGCCGTTGACATTGACCTTGCCGGCGTCGAGCTCCAACTCTCTAATGCAGGCCAGCGACTGCGACGCAAAGGCCTCGTTGAGCTCGATGAGGTCGAGGTCGTCGACCGACAGAGCGGCGCGCTTCAGCACCTTGCGGGTGGCGAGTATGGGACCGATCCCCATGACCCGCGGCTCGACCCCGGCCACGGCCGAGGTCACGATGCGCGCCATGGGCTCGAGGCCCTGCTCCCTCACCGCCGCCTCCGAGGCCAGCAGCACCGCTGCGGCCCCATCGTTGATGCCTGCGGAGTTGCCCGCCGTTACCGAGCCCTCCGAAGCGAAGGCGGGACGGAGTCGACTCAGCGCTTCGATCGAGGTGTCGGGGCGAATGGGCTCGTCTGAAGCCACCTCCACGGGATCGCCCCGGCGCTGGGGGACGCTTACCGGCACGATCTCGTCGTCGAAGCGTCCTTGGTCGCGCGCCTCGACCGCCCGGCGGTGACTTTCGAGCGCGAACGCGTCCTGTTCCGAACGAGTCACGGCGAAGTCTGAGGCAACCTCCTCGGCTGTCTCCCCCATTCTGTGAGTTCCGTAAGCCTGGTCGAGCCGGGGGTTGACGAAGCGCCACCCCAGGGAGGTGTCGTGGACCTCGGCCGTGCGCGCCCACGCCGTGGCCGCCTTGGCCATGACGAACGGCGCACGCGTCATCGACTCGGACCCCCCTGCCACGATGAGGTCCGCCTCCTCACAGCGGATCTGCCGGTAGCCGCAGTTGACGGCTTCGAGCCCCGACCCGCACAGGCGGTTGACGGTCGCACCGGGAACATCCACCGGAAGGCCTGCAAGCAGCGCCGCCATGCGGGCCACATTGCGATTGTCCTCTCCCGCCTGGTTGGCAGCGCCCCAGTAGACGTCTTCGATGCGATCGGTGGGTGCGCCGGTACGCCGGACGAGCGCGGCGATGACGTGGGCGGCGAGATCGTCGGGCCGCATCTGGGCCAGGGCCCCGCCGAACCGCCCCATGGGCGTGCGGATAGCGTCGACGATAAAGGCTTCGTTCATGAACCCAGTTTCCCACGTGTCGAGCGGTCGTCGGTGGTTGCATAGCCTTTATCCACCACTCGACGCGGTTCTGGAGGTTAGAGCCCGGAGACTGCCCGTCCGGTCAAAACCAGACCGACAACAACTATCAGCGCGGCCGACGCGAACGGGAGCCAGGCACCGGCGCGCGCACCGAGTCGGCTGCGAGCTGCGTCGCGAGCCTTCAGCACCAGCAGCCCGACGGCAGTCAAGGCCGCGGCAAGCCCAATGCTGAACGCCGCCACGAGCACAAGGCCAAAGGCCGTCCTGCCCAGCGCCACCGCCCCCAACAGGACCACCAGAGCCGAGGGGGAAGGCAACAACCCACCCGAGAGCCCCACCGCGGCCAGTCCTCGGGCGGAGAACAAGGCGACGCCCTCCGGGGGGGCATGGTCATGGTGAGAGTCGCCGTGGGAGTGGAGTGTGTGCGAATGAGAGTGGGCCGAGTGCTCGTGTGAATGGGAGCGGCTATCGAGGGAATGGGAGCGCCCCAGTGCGGCGCTGGGAGCACCGGCCAACGCATACGCGGGTTCCAGGGGGACGGGCTCATCGACTGGCGGGTGCGTTGGGCCCCGCGAGAAAGAGATCAGCCCCCGAGCGCGCGTGTAGACAAGCCACAGCCCCAGCCCCAGGACCACCGCACCCGACAGCAGCGAAAGCCACGGAAGCACGGTCTCGGGTGGGAACAGGTTCGAAGCCCACAGCGTGACGAGTCCCAGGCCGATGACCGAAACCGTGTGCATCAAGGAAACGGCCACGCCGACCGCCACCGCGTGGCGGGCCCTGCCCTCACCGCCGACGAGGTAAGCGGCCATGATCGTCTTGCCGTGACCGGGGCCGAGCGCGTGCAGCGCTCCTGCTCCCAGGGCTGCAAAGAGCGACAGCAACACGAAGCCGACGGACAGGTCGCGCGCCACCAGCGAAGTGAACCAGTCCCCAACCAGATCGGGGGCGGCATCGGGAAGTTGCACAAGCGGCTCCGCGGCGGGCGCGGTTGCACCGGGCGCCAGTGTCACCGTCGCGCTATCGACCGCTGAAGGCTCGCTCAACAGGTTCTTGGGATAGGAGCGCAGCTCATCGGAGATGCTCTCAGACGGCACCGACGAGTGCGCTATCCCGCGGCCCCCATTCGTCGCGCCGGCCACCACCTCTTGCCATCCCAGCCGCCCGGAGAAATTTCCGTCGAGGTAAGTAACCATCGCTCTTCCAGAAGGAAGCTGCGCGAAGAAAAGGAGCTCGATGCGCATCACATCAAGGCCCCCCTGCCCGTCACTCAAGCGCGCAGTGGCCTCGCGCAAACGAAGCGAAACCTCCTCCCCGTTTGCCGACAGCTCTAGTTGAGAACCCAGCCTTTCCCCCTGGGAGCGTGCGTACGCGCTCAGGTCCGCCGACGTCGGCTCGGCTCCGATGCCTTCTAACTCCTGGAAAGTTGGGATCTCCGCCATGTCGACGACGTAGTGAATCCTCGCATTGTCGTCATCAAATCTCAGCTCGGTGAAACGGTTGATCGTGAAGTTGCCGAGCGGATGAGCCGCTGCGGGAGAGGCCCACAAGAGCAACAAAACGAGTACTACAAAAAGGGTGCTGCGGCGTCCCGTCACCGAGCGCCGCCGAGCTGATCGAGAGCGGTACGCGCCGGGGCTTCGTGAAGGAAGGAGAAGTGGGGGTTGATGTCAAGCGCCTTGCGAAGATGAAAGCGCGCTTGGTTGCGATTGTCCAGCTCCTTCTCGATCATCCCCGCGTGATAGTGGAACAGGGCGTTGCGGGTGCCCAGCCTGAGAGCCTCGCGCGAATAGCGGCGCGCCTCTGAGAAGCGGTTGTTCGCGTACAAGGCCCACGCAAGCGCGTCGGCGACGTGAACACTTTGCCTGCGCGAGTATTCAGCCTGCGCCAGCTGCAGCGCCCTCTCTGGATCGATGCCGTGGTCTGAGCTGAAAAGCGACAACTCGAGGTCGTTGTTGACACCATTGGCGCGATAGAGACGCTGGACCACCTGCACCAGACCGTACTGGCGCTGCGCCTGCTGATCGCGATCATCCAGCCGATAGAGGTCACCGAGGAGGATGACGAGCTCCGGCGAGGGATAACGAGTAGTCGCCGGCTTCAGAGTAGCGATGGCTTCTCCCAGCCGCTCCTGCGCCGCCATGACCTTGGCCAGCCCCGCTCGAGCGGGCGCGTAGCCGGGCGCGAGATAAAGCGCCCTGCGGTACTCTTGCTCTGCCTCGTCGACGCGGCCGTTGTTGAAGTGGAGCTCACCGAGCTGATAGGCGGCCCACGCCCCGTCGCTTGAGGATCCAGCCGCATCAAGGGCCATCTCCATTGCCCGGCGCGCACCCGAGACATCCCCGTGCAACTCGCGTGCGTAGGAGATGCGGGCGTAGGCGGACATGCTCGGCCGCAGGTTGACCATCTCCTGCAAGATGTCGATAGCTTCTCCGTAGCGGCCCAGCTCGGTAAGGGCATCGCCGGACACCGCTCTCGCCTGCGCGTTGGAGGGATTGGCCAGCGCCGCCTTTCTCCCCCAATCGAGTCCCGCATCAAAGTCGTGGCGGGCGTTCGCCAGCACTCCCAGACCAAGAAATGCCTCGAAGTTGTCGCTGTCTTTGATTTCCAAGGAGCGCTTAAGAGCCGCCTGCGCCTTGTCGTAATAAGTGGGGTCGGCCGCTGCCGTCCCCTTCTGCAGATAGGCGAGGCCGAGAGTTGCGTAGGAACGCCAATCCCCCGCGCCGCCATCGGTGCTCGCTTCGAGCGAGGCTATGGCCTCGCCCAGGTCGCTCACCGGCTGTGGGACGAGTAGCCCGGACGATACGCCGGTGCTCAACTTGGGAGCAGCCTGTCCCGTGCTCTCGGGTACTCGCTGCAGCGCGCCTAGAGCCAGCAGCACGACGGCCAGCGCCGCGATCCCCCCCAGCGCAAGAACAGCCCGCTTCATTCTCGAGTCCCACTCCTCAATCGTGTCCGTTACCGGTTTTGGCTAGAGGGCCCGGCCTACTAGCCGGCCGGGCCCTCCTAACCGTCACTTCATCGAACTACTGACGCCTTGCTAATGCGGGTCGGGATCCGAACCGCGGTGGGGCAGCGCCACATACGGGAACTTGTCGCGGAACGACTTGTCGTTCGTGTCCACGGCGTCTCCCAGGTCATTGGTCTTACCGAGGAGCTCACCCTCGACGACTTGCAGCGAAATGTCGAGAGTATCGTCCGCCAGCCGGCGCCCGTTCGGGTAACCGGCGAGGTCTCCGCCGATGACTCCGAGCCTCGAGTACTTCTTACAGCTTCCCTTCTCACAAGGCGGAATCGCCATGTTGAGGCGCAGCATCTCGCTCGGCCGCACGTCGGGTGGCATGTTCAGCCCCTTCACTCCGGTAAGGAACACAGAGATCAGGTCGTCTCGCTGGACGCCCTTCTTGTCCTTGTTGGAGTCGGGAATCGGAAGGCCGTAGACCGCGTTGATCAGACGAGGCAGCTCGGGGTCGTTCACATAGCTCAGGAACTGAGCGTCCTGCAAAGGATCGGATCGGTTCCAGAGGTCCTTGTCCTCGAGCGGAATAACAACCTCGTTGACCAGCGGCGAAGCCAGTCGCGAGACGTTTACGTGGTCTCCGGAGAAGTCCTCTTCGCCGTTGTTCAGCAGGACCTTGGTCTTCTGACGCTCGGTCTCGCTCCACACGCCGATGATCGGGTTCTTGCCCGGCTTGTGGGACTTGGCGACCTCGGACTTCGGCAGTTGCAACGCGATCGTGTTCACGTTGAACCCGTCGAGCGTGTCGTCGCCCACCTCGGAGAAATCGCCCCCGTAGAGGAGGTCGAAGAGCCTGAGGTCTAGGAAGAAGGCATCGTCGGACTGACCAGAGAAGGTCTTGCCGCCGTCATCAATGGACTCCACGGCCTGCGAACTCAAAGCACCGTAGTCCGGCATCGTCCCTTTGCCTACGTCGCTGGGAGCGGCGATGGCGTCGTTGAGCACCTTCTTCCACTCACCACCCGGTCGCTTACGGACCAGGTCGTAAGTCTGATACACGTTGAGGTTGGGATCCGTGAGCGAGGTCACGGCCCCGTTCGCGTAGAGGAACGTGTCCTCGTTGCGAACGTGCGTCTTGAACACCCACCGGTAGGTGATGTCCTCCTTGGCGTCCCCATCGTTGTCGATGTTGAACTCGTAGTGAGCCCCATCTTCGAACTGATAGAAGTTGGGCCCGCCGGCCGGCTCTTCAAAGGGGAACCAACTGCCGACTATCGTCACCGTGTCGGGCTTGTCCGGACTAACAAACGCATAGACGTCCGTGTGGTCCACTTCGGGGTCCCCGGCTACTATCGGCGCCTCCCGGTGACTCGAGGCGTTACTTCCCAGAGGAGCAAATGCGCCGGTGGCCATCCCTGCAGCCACCGTCAGCGCCATTGCGCCCCCCAGAACTGCCATGCGCGTGCGTGATCGCAGCGCGCCAATTAGAGCCATAACAGCCCCTTTCAAGTTCCGCTCCGGTCCCTGCCGCCGGCGCCCTCGAGCGCGGCAGCCGCCCAAGCCTTAAGAGGGCCCCAAGCCGTTGTCTCGCACACCTGTTCTTCGAAGCGAGGGGGGGAATCAGATTGGTCGGGTTGATCAAGCTTGTCGAGGAGCCGGCAACTCTCGAGCTTGCTGAAACATGGTGTGGGCAGGAATCAAAGGTCGATGGGTGAATCTGGAGGAGTCGCCTTCAGCGGTCGCGGCTGAGCGCAGCGTTCGTCTCCGTTGCCGCGGCGACGGCCCCAGCCATTGCCGCCGCCGCGGTCAGTGCGATGCCGGGAGCGGGCCTCCACTCAGGCGAGGTATTGGGCAGCAGTGCGATGAATCCCAGGCAGGCCGCGGCTGCGAGCGCGGCGAGGCCAACAGCAACCAGCGCGCCCCGCGTATCGCGGCCCAACAGCCGCAGCGCGAGCCACGCCGCCACCAAGGCCAAGGCCAGGCCCCAGTACGCGGAGAGGAGCGCTCCTCTCACGTCGACAAGTGTCGCAGCGCGGCCCCCGACCAACGCCGAAGCGCGCTCCGGCAGGGTGCCGTCGATGAGAGCGCGGGCTCGCTCTACCAGTCCTCGCGCCGTCTGGGATCCCGGCGCGGCGTCCATGCGAAGCACGACCCTCGTGACCTCGCTCCCTGACACCAGCTCCTCAGACGGCTCCGCCCCCAGCGGGCTCAGGAAGAAGTTCTGAGCCTGCTCTGCAGTCGCCTCGGGCACGAAGGTTGCGATCGACTTCACCGCCTCGACGCCCTCCTGCCTCTGCAGCGCGTGGGCGAGCTCGTAAACGGGCCCGAAGCCCTCGCCCCGGAAGCCCTCGGGGTCCCTGATGACAATCTGGAAGCCTGCAGGAGCCGCCACGCCCGCAGCGTCGAGGGGAAGCGGGCGCACGGCGGCCCCCACCGCCAGCACCACCAGCGTCGCAAGCGCCAGAGCCCTCGCCACCAACCCGAACCCGGCGCCGAGTCCCCGGCCTCCTCGACCGGTCCCGGGCGAGACCCCGCCGAGGCGCCCAATCATCGGCCCCAGGCTCACCGCCGCAGCCCACCCCACGATCGTGCCGGTCGCGGCGGCCGCGGCGGGGCTGCGGAGCGCGGGAACGTCAGCGACCGCGACGCCTAGATAGAAGATCATTGAGACGAACGGCACCAGGGTCGGTCGGCCTTTGGCCTCCGAGAGTCGCAGGCTCAAGAGAAAGCTCCCCGAGGCACCCACCGACGCAACCACGCCCGAAGGGCTCCCCAGACCCAAGAGAACCGCCAGTCCCCCTCCGCAGAATGCGGCCACCCCCGTTGCGCAGCCGGCTGCGAGTCCCGCGCGGGCGGACCTGCCGGCTGCCACCACTGCGAACCCGAACAAGCCGGTGGCCACGGCCGCGACCACCACGGCCGGTGCTGCGGGCTCTCTTCCTCCCGCAGAGCTGCGGATCTCTTCGTCGAAGCGTTGCTCGAGCAAGAGGGCGGCGCGCTCCGAGTCCGAGCCGCGCGCGATCAGCCGAGCCGGTGCGACCTCGCGCACGGCCAGCACCCCCAACGCAACGACGAGCAGCACGCCCCACAGGATCACGCGCCGAGAGGTCATCGAGAAGCCTCCCTCGACCACTTCCGGCCAGCAACTACTCTTGTTTCATGTCGCAACAGGATCCGGAACAGATCGTGGCCGAACTGCGCCTGCGCGGGCTGCGTATGACCCCGCAACGACGAGCGATCGTGATGGAGGCGCTGGCGGCGCCGGGACACATCAGCGCCGCGGCGCTCGCCCGCAAGATCGAGGAGCGGGTGCCGGGATGCAACACCTCCACCGTCTACAGGACCCTGGCGCTGCTCGACGAGTTCGGCGTGCTGGCGCACACGCACTTCGAGGGCGGGGTCGAATATCACCGAGCCGAGGAGGCGGGGCATGTCCATCTCACCTGCTCGCGCTGCGGGAGCTCATTGAGTCTCTCGAGCAGCGACGTGGAGCCACTCCAAGAACTTCTTCGAGAGCACCATGGGTTCGCGGCCGACCTCAGCCACTTCGAGATCACCGGGGTCTGTCGGAGCTGCCTGGAGTCCTGGGCCACAATCGCTCCCGGCACACGCGAGGGGCCGCCCCCTCACGTCTAACGGCGTTGCCTGCCGGAACGGGCGGGCGCCGGCTCTACCTGGTCCTCCAACAAAGAGACGTCGGAGATCTTGATGGTCACTCCCGGACGTGGCTGGGCCGACTCGGTAGAGTCCTCCAAATCGGAGCTTTCGAGGCCCGCCACCGACCCCCGGCCCCCAGCCCCTCGGGCGGTGGCGTCTTGGATCTCGTTTCGCCGCCGTAACGCGTGGCGCAACAGCTCGGCGGCCTCCCGCTCGGCCATCTCGCGCAGCCCCCGGGCATCCCGGGCGGCTTCGCCCATGATCTCGACCGCCTGTTCACGCGCTTCGGCGACCGCCGCCTCAGCCTGAGCGCTGAGTTCGATCGTCTGGCGGTGCGCCTCCTCGATGGCCCGCTGCATGATCTCGCGGGCCCGCTTGCGAGCTTCGGTCAAGCTGTTCTCAGCCTCAGCGAGTATCTCCTGGGCGCGCGTACGCGCCTCGGCCAGAGCGGTCTCGGCCTCCGAGGCCAGCTCGACCGCCCGGCTTTGCGCCTCGGCCGGCGCCGGAGTCGTTGCCGGCCGGGGTAGGTCGGAGATCGTGTCGATGTCGACTGCCGGGAAGGGCTCGGGACTGGGGCCGAGGCTCGGCAAGGGCTCGGCGGCAGCGCTGGGAACGAGGCTCGGCTCCGCAGCGGCCCGAGCCTGAGGCTCACTAGCCTCATGTGCCGGTGCCGGGACCCTGCCGGGAGTGGCCTTTGCCCGGTCCCGAGTGTTCGTGAACCAGGGCCGGGCACGCACGATGGGTGACCCCCGCTGCGGTTTTGAAGAACCGATGCGCCGGGTGAGCGCCAGCGCGCCCGCGGCTACCAGGACCAGCGTCAGCAGCCCGATGGCAATGTCCAGATAGGTGATCACGCTCAGCCTCACTCGCTCTGCTCGGGAGGGATCGAATCGCTGAGCGAAGGATATGCCGGGACCGAGGGCAGTTGCTCGAAAATCGCCGGCGCCGGCCTGCTCGAGCGAGAGCCGAGCGCCCGGCCCCAGCTCGTGCCGCTCCGAACGCCCGTCCGGGCCCTCGATGCTCACGGCCGAGCCGGTGGGGAAACCGAAGAGAGCGTCGCTGACTTCGAAGACCACCTTGCTCGTGGCGCTCGAGCGGCGGGCTGCAGAGGGTTCTGAGAGCGCCTCATCTGCAGCAGAGTCTTCGAGGACGATGCTCCAGCTCTGATCCGGGCTCGGGCGGAACGGTGGCTGCCCCGGCATCAACCGATCGCTGCCCCCCACCACGACTGCGTCCACGACGTAGCTGATCTCCTCCGAGCGAATGCTTCCCCCACTCTCGAGGGCGCGGCTCCCCGGCAACCACTGAGGGCCGTCGATCTCCAGCGAATACCCGGTGTCCCGGTCGTCGATGATCGTGACGGAGTCGACCTTCTCCGCGGCGATCGGAGCGCCGGCGCTCGAGACGAAGTCCACCGGGGTCGAATAGCTAACGTCGAAACCAACTTCCAGGGACGTGAATGTGGTCACGCTAAGCTTTCTCACGCTCGGAAAATCCCCGTCCGACCAGTGGGCGAAGTGCACTCGCAGCCCGGGCTCGACCCTCTGTTGGTCCGGGGCGGTCAGGTTGTGGCTTCCAGCTCTCCGGAGCCTCGAGAAGGCGAGGCCGTTGTGATCTGTGGTGAGACTGCGCCCGTCGAGGAGGAACCTGACGCCCTCGATCGGCGGCACCGCCTGAATCGTCACCGGCAGATAGGGGGCGACCTCCTGGGCCTCGGCCGGCCGTCTTTGCGACGAGCTCGGCGCCAGCATCAGTAGCAGGGTGGCGGCTGCCACTACAAGACATGTCATAGAGGACATTGTGCGACAAAAGAGGCCCAGGCGACGGAATCCCGTCGCCTGGGCTCTTTCCTCCGGCTCGCCCCCGTGCCGGAATCTTGTCTGTCATTCGGTAGCTTAGAACTCACACCCCTGGTCGGAAGCGGTGCCCCCGCTGCAGTTGTCTATACCCTTGCCGCCCAGGAGCCGGTCGAGTCCCAGACCACCCTTGAGCACGTCTCTGCCGTCGTTTCCCTCGAGGTAATCGGACTGAGTGCCACCCTTCATGTTGTCGGCGTCGCCGCCACCGAGGATACGGTCGCGCCCGGCCCCGCCGTCGATCTGGTCCCGGCCGTAGCCACCCTGCACGATGTCCTCGCCGTCACCGGCCATGAGCACATCGGCCTGGCCGCCGCCGGAGAGGAAGTCCCGGCCCCAGCTGCCCATGAGCACATCGGCGCCGTCGCCACCCCACAGCTCGTCGTTGCCGATACCCGAGTACACCTCATCGTTTCCGCCCAGGCCCTTGATGCGGTCGTCTCCACCGAAGGCACAGAAGACATCCGGCCCGGAGGTGCCGACCAGAACCTCGGCGGAGGGCGATCCGGAGATGATCTGGCCTCCGTTGCCGCTGGACCTGCGGTTG